>JAFAFN010000485.1 GCA_023423475.1 Actinomycetes bacterium
GTTCATCGCGACGCTGGGGGCCGCCCCGTCGAGCATCGCGCTCAGGGTGTTGCCACGGGCGACACCGGCCAGGCGGCCGGGGGTGGCGATCTGGGCGAGGTGTCGGTTCAGGAAGCCGTCGTGGATCGAGAGGCGACCGCTGCCGGCCTCCCAGTTGCGCTGGGACTCGAAGTGGCTCCGGGACGCCGACTCACCGACCGGCATGCCGGCGGCGTGCACGACCGCGACACGACCCTGGCTCCAGGCGCCGGCGTGCAGCGCCTCCATCCCCGGGTGCAGGGCGAAGGTCCCGCTGAGCGCGAACGGGGCGACGGCGCCGCCCTGGACGAGGGGGAGTCCGGCCCGGCCCGTCGGGTCCGCGAACTCGCCGGGATCCTTGACCCGGATGGTCGGTCGCAGGTCGCGGTACGTCGGCATCTGGAACGGCGCGACCAGGTTCAGCCCGTCGACGCCACCACGGTTGAAGATGACGACGAGCACGTCACCGTTGCCGACGGCGCCGGGCGCCGCGAACGCGAGGCGGGCGCCGGTGGCCGTCAGCCCGAG
Source organism: Actinomycetes bacterium (assembly GCA_023423475.1). Classification (GTDB taxonomy): domain Bacteria; phylum Actinomycetota; class Acidimicrobiia; order Acidimicrobiales; family Microtrichaceae; genus JAFAFN01. Next base: position 547 of record JAFAFN010000485.1, read on the forward strand.
TGTGGCGCCCCCGACGCCGAGGGCCGAGAGGAAGCCTCGGCGGCTGACAGCGGCTGGCCGGTCGGCGGTGCTGGTCATCGGTACTGGAACCTCGGGTGGGAGAGCAACAGGCCGACCGCCCCGGCGAGGCGCTCGGGGGTGCCCGAGACCGTGCTCGCCCCGGACGTCGGTGCGACGCCCAGCGCCGCGCAGATCGTGTCGGCGTCGGCCTGGTCGAGCGGGCGCTGGCACACGGTCTCGCTGAGCGCCACGACGAGCGCACGGGCCGTCGCCGGCAGCGGGGAGGGCACGAGTGCAGCGAGGTCGACCCGCAGCGGCGCGGGCTTGCTCGGGTCCGTCAGGGTGTTGCGCGTCAGTCGTGCCGCGCCCTCCCAGCGACGCAGCAGTCCCTGCGACGAGCTCCACACCGCAGCGCGGTCGGGCCAGCCGTCCGGGCTCGGACGCTCGAAGAGCGGCTGGCCGAGCATGCGAGCGGCCTGGCGCAATGCGGTCGCCGCTTGTCCGGAGGGGTCGTCGGGCACGACGGCGCGGGTGGCCCGCAGGGCGCTGTAGAGGAAGTCGACGGGCCGCTTCACCTTCGTCCCGGCCGACGCGGCGAACTCCGGCGAGGTGAACAGCGCCCGCAGCACCGGTGCGATGGCGGTGTCGTTGGACAGGTACACCGACGACAGCCGGTCGACGAGGGACGTCGGCGGGTCGTCGCTGACGAAGCGCTTGGCGAGCTTGGTCGAGAGGTGTCGAGCGGTCGAGGGATGGCGTGCGAGGAAGCGCAGCAGCGACTCGGCATCGCCCTGTCCGTTGACGTTGTAGTCCCCCCAGTTCGGACGGGCGGGACGTCGCCACGCGCCGCCGAGGATCGACACGGCCTCCCGGGAGTGCATCCAGTGGCCCCAGCGGAAGCTGTACTTCGCGGGACCCTCCTCCCAGTTGATCGTCCAGCCCGAGAGCACCTTGGCCACGCCGAGCACGTCCGCCTCGTTGTAGACGTGGGTGCCGCCGACGATGCCCAGCGTGTGCAGCTCGAGCAGCTCGCGTCCGTAGTTCTCGTTGACCCCGGACGCCGCGTTCGCGTCGCTGGCGTAGTTGTCGAGGTAGACGAGCATCGCGGGGCTGCGCGCGGAGGCCAGGAGCAGGTCGGAGTAGCGGCCCAGCGCGTTCGGTCGGATGACCGTCTCGTTGTCGACGGTCTTCAGCTGGGTCAACCACTTCGCCTGGCGCGAGATGTTCAGGTGGTTGGTCCAGAAGTCGCACATGACCTCGTGCAGCTGGCGCGGCGAGTGCACCGCCCGGATCAGCGTGGCGTGGTCGAGCTCCGCGAACAGCCGCTGCTCGTCCGCGATGCGGACCGCTTCGTTCGCCGAGTTGTTGGCTCGCAGGGTGCCCATCGCCGCGAGTCGACCCTCGACGTTCGGCAGACGGCCCGGGTCGAGCTGTTCGTCGAGCCACGCACCGGCGCCGATCTGACGGATGCGCTGCACGACCTCGGTGGTGGCACCGAAGGTCGCCCGGTCCGCCAGGTGCCGTGCCGCAGCGAGTCCGGTGACCGACGACGGCGGTGCGGGCACGGTCGGCGCCGGGGGAGCGGGGGCGTCAGGGGCGCACGCCGCAGCGATCGCCGCGGCGCCTGCAGCGAGGAACAGGCCGCGCCGGTCACTCGTCGTCGAGGCGGTCCCCGGGGGTGCTTCGTCCAGTTCGTCGACCTCGACCGCCGTGCTCACCTGCGGTGTGTCGGTGCGCCGCTCCGAGAACTTGAGCCGTACGACCCAGATGACACCTGTCCCGGTCCCGAAGCGCGTTGTGGGCCTCTCGCGGCTGTCGTAGTCTCTCCGTTCGCAGGTGGGCGTCATGCCCATCGGAGGGGAGTACCTCCTCACGCGTTGGTGTCGTCAGCACGGTCGTGACGTCGCACCTCGGGACCTCCCGTGGCGCGGCGGTGACGACCCGGCACCAGCGGCCTTGTCGAACGTCCGGTACGCCGGCGGGGCGAGGGAGACCTCCGGCGCTTCCGGTGCCGCGCCTGGCACCCCGACGACGGAGAACTCCATCCATGTCCAGTGACAACCCCCCGGCGACCACCGCGTCGCCGGCCGACGTGCCGAGCGCGGCCGAGCTCGAGTCGACCGAGTGGTACCGGTTGCCCGCACGCGAGGTCGCGACACGCCTCGACGTCGACACGCTGCAGGGGCTCAGCGCCGCACAGGTGGCCGCCCGGACCGAGACCTACGGGGCCAACGAGCTCGCCGAGGCGCCGCGACGCCCGGCGATCCTGCGCTTCATCGACCAGTTCAAGGACCTGATGGTCTACATCCTGATCGGTGCCGCGGTCGTGTCCGCGGCGGTCGGGGACTACAAGGACCCGATCGTCATCGGCATCGTGCTGCTCATCAACGCGGTGATGGGGTTCATCCAGGAGAACAAGGCCGACAACGCGCTCGCCGCCCTCAAGGGGATGCTCGACACCGTCGTGCGGGTGCGACGTGACGGCGAGGTGCAGGAGATCTCGGCGACGCACCTCGTGCCGGGCGACGTCGTGCTGCTCGAGGCGGGCGACCGGATCCCGGCCGACGGCCGGTTCGTGGTGACCGCCTCGCTGTCGGTCGACGAGTCGATGCTGACCGGCGAGTCGGTGCCAGCGGACAAGCAGGACGAGACCATCTCCGACGAGGTCCCGCTCGCCGAGCGGGCGAACACCGGGTTCATGAACACGACCCTCGTCCGCGGACGTGCCGAGCTGGTGGTGACGGGCACCGGGATGACGACCGAGGTCGGCCGCTTGGCAGGACTGCTGAGCGCCGCCGAGGAGAAGCCGACGCCGCTGCAGGAGCAGATCCACGAGCTCGGCAAGCGCTTGGCCTTCATCGCGTTCCTCGCGGTGATCGCCGTGTTCGTCGTGGCGCTGATCCAGGCCGACGAGATCAACAGCGACTCGCTGAGCGAGGCCTTGCTCAACTCGGTCGCGCTCGCGGTCGCCGCCATCCCCGAGGGCCTGCCCGCGGTCGTGACCGTCACCCTCGCGATCGGGGTCGGTCGCCTCGCCAAGCGCAACGCGATCGTGAAGCGCCTCGCGTCGGTCGAGACCCTCGGTTCCACGACGGTCATCTGCTCCGACAAGACCGGCACGCTGACGCTCAACCAGATGACCGCCACGACCTTCGTGACGGGCGGTCGCCGCTACGACGTCGACGGCCTCGGCTACGGCACCGACGGCGCCATCAGCATCGACGGCGCCGAGCTCGGTGCCGAGCAGCTGACCGAGCTGCGGTCCGCCCTCGTCGCCGGTGTGCTCTGCAACGACGCCCACCTCCGAGAGGTCGACGGCGCCACGAAGCTGGTCGGTGACCCGACCGAGGGTGCGCTGGTCGTGCTCGGCGCCAAGGGCGGGCTCGACCCCGAGGGCGTCCGGGTCGAGCTCGAGCGTGTCGCCGAGGTGCCCTTCGACTCCTCCGCGAAGTTCATGGCCACCCTCCACCCGCATCCATCCAACCCCGCGAGCTCGCTGCTCGTGGTGAAGGGCGCCCCGGACGTGGTGATCGCACGCTGCACCTCGGTGGCGGCTGCCGGAGGGTTCGAACCGGTCGACGCGGCCCGCCGGGATCAGCTGCTCGCGGTGAACGACGAGCTCGGCAGCGAGGGCCTGCGGGTGCTCGCACTGGCCGTCCGCGAGCTCCCCGTCCGTGCCAACGAGTTCGAGGGCGATCTGCTCGAGGAGGTCGCCGACCTGCAGCTCGAGACCCTGGTCGGGATCCTCGACCCTGCACGCCCCGAGGCGATCGCGGCGATCGACGAGTGCCGCACCGCCGGCATCGGCGTGAAGATGATCACCGGCGACCACGCGTCGACCGCCGGTGCGATCGCCGCGCAGCTCGGCATCACCGGTCGGGTCGTGACCGGCGCCGAGCTCGACACCATCTCCGACGAGGAGCTGCCCCGAGTCATCGACGAGATCGGGGTCTGCGCCCGCGTCTCGCCCGAGCACAAGGTCCGGGTGGTCAAGGCGCTGCAGCACAACGGCGAGATCGTCGCCATGACCGGCGACGGCGTGAACGATGCCGCCTCGTTGAAGCAGGCCGAGATCGGCGTGGCGATGGGCATCACCGGGACCGAGGTCACCAAGGAAGCCGGTGACATGATCCTCACCGACGACAACTTCGCGACGATCGTGCACGCCGTCGAGGGCGGCCGGGCCATCTACGAGAACATCATCACCTTCGTCCGGTTCCAGCTGACGACGAACATCTCGGCGATCCTGACGATCCTCATCGCTCAGCTCGCCGGCTTCGGCGCCCTGTTCAACGCGATCCAGATCCTCTTCGTGAACATCATCGCGGACGGCCCGCCGGCCATCGCCCTGGGCGTCGACCCGTCGAAGCCCGGGGTCATGAAGCGGGCACCACGGGACCGCAACGACGTCATCCTGAGCATGCCGCGGCTGCTGCGGATCGTCGCGTCCGCGATCGTCATCACCATCGGCACGCTCGCCATCTACATCGCCTTCCGCGACGGTGAGCGCGAAGCGGCGCTGACGATGGCGTTCTCGTCGTTCGTCTTTTTCCAGCTGGTCAACTCGTTCTGCGTGCGCTCCGGCGACGAGACCGTCTTCAGCCGCTACTCGCTGTCCAACCGGCCGTTGCTCTACGCCCTCGTCGGTGTGGTGGTCATGCAGGTGCTGGTGGTCCAGGTGCCGTTCCTGCAGAACATCTTCGAGACGGTGCCGCTGAGCCTGTCGCAGTGGGGCTGGGTCGTCCTGACCCCGCTGTCGCTGCTCGTCGTCGACGAGCTCCGCAAGGTGGTCGTCCGTGCTCGCCGCGGCCCGCTGGAGCAGTCGGTGTCGGTGGAGGAGCTGTCGGCCGCGGCGTGAGTCGCTCGACCGCGCTGCGCTGCCCGGCGCCCTAGTGTCCCGTGTCGCGGCGCCCGAGGGGGCGCTGCGACTCACGGGGGTGACCAGGGATGAGAGCAGCACTGCTGCGCCACGTCGGCGAGCCGGTCGAGATCGTGCACGGTGTCGAGCTCGAGGCGCCTCGAGCCGGCGAGGTGCGGGTCGGGATCGTCGCCTGCGGCGTGTGCCACTCCGACGTCAGCCTGGTCAACGGCACGTTCCCCGTGCTCGGCCCGACGATCCCGGGCCACGAGGCCGCGGGCATCGTGACCGAGGTCGGGCCCGGGGTGACCCAGCTCGCCGTCGGTGACCACGTGGTGCTCACGCCGAACCCGGCATGTGGCACGTGCGAGCTCTGCGTCCGCGGACAGCACAGCAGCTGCCCGAACGCGATGTCGATCGCGACGTCGATGCTGCCCGACGGCACGACGCGACTGACGCTCGACGGTGAGCTGATCTACCGGGGACTCGGTCTGGCGGGTTGGGCCGACGAGGTGATCGTGCCGGTGGCTGGCGCGGTGCGCATCGACGACGACGTCCCGCTCGACGTCGCGTGCGTGATCGGCTGCGCGGTGCAGACCGGCGTGGGTGCGGTGTTGAACACCGCCGACGTCGAGGCCGGCGACCGAGTGCTGGTGCTCGGCGCGGGCGGCATCGGGATCAGCATCGTCCAGGGGGCCGCGATCGCCGGCGCGGCGCGCATCATCGTCTCGGACCCCTCGGAATCGCGGCGTGAGCAGGCGCTACGCTTCGGCGCGACCGACGTCATCGACCCCACCGACGTCGACGTCACGGCCGAGGTGATGGCGATGACCGGCATCGGGGTGGACGTCGCCTTCGAGGCCGCCGGCTCCGGTGCGCTCGTCGAGACCGCCGTCGCCGCAACACGCAGCGGAGGGTCGATCGTCATGGTCGGGGCGGCACCGGTCGAGGACGTCGTGCCGCTCAGTCCGGTGATGATGATGTTCACCGAGAAGAAGCTCATGGGCTCGCTGCTCGGCTCGTGCTGGGCACCACGCGACATCCCGCGCCTGGTGTCGCTGTGGCAGGCCGGCAAGCTCGACCTCGACGGCATGGTCACCGCACGTCGTCCGCTCGACGAGGTCAACGAGGCCATCGCTGATCTCGAGGCCGGCCGCGGGCTGCGGACGGTGCTGACCATCGCCGACAGCTGAGTCGCCGTTCCACGCGGCGCAGTTCCCACGACGGACCTGCACCGCGTTGTGGGAGCCTGTTGCCGGAAGCGGACCTGTCGTGGGTCCGAGCCTCAGGAGGTTGACCCATGGGACTGCTCGACAAGGCGAAGGACCTGGTGTCCGGCAACAAGGACCAGGTGAAGGACGGCATCGACAAGGCGGCGGACCTCGTCGACGACAAGACCGGCAACCAGCACAGCGACAAGATCGACACCGTCGCCGACAAGGCCAAGGACGCGGTCGACAAGCTGGACCCGAGCTGACCTCGCGATCCTGATCGGCACGCGGTCCGGCGACGATGCCGCCGGACCGGCGGACCTCAGTCCAGCGCGCCCTCGATCGCCGCGATGATCGACGGGTCGTCGGGGACCACAGTCGGGGCGAAGCGAGCGAGCACCTGTCCGTCGCCACCGACGAGGAACTTCTCGAAGTTCCAGCGGATGTCGCCGGTGTGGCCCTCGTCATCCGCGGTCGCCTCGAGCTCGGTGTAGAGCGGGTGGCGGTCGTCGCCGTTGACCTCGACCTTCTCGGTCATCGGGAAGGTCACGCCGTAGGTCGTCGAGCAGAACGTCTGGATCTCCTCGGCGTCGCCCGGCTCCTGCTCCATGAACTGGTTGCACGGGACACCCAGCACGCTGAAGCCGCGCGGGGCGTACTGCTCGTGGATCTGCTCGAGCTGGGTGTACTGCGGCGTGAGGCCGCACTTGGACGCGACGTTCACCACCAGGGTGACCTTGCCGTCGAGGTCGGCGAGGGCGTTGGGGCTGCCGTCGAGGGACGAGATGTCGTGGTCGTAGATCGCCATGTCGTCACCGTAGCGCCGTGGTTCGAGAAGTGTTCGGTGTGCGCGGGAGCTGACGGACCCGCCGATACAGTCGATGTCCACCATGCGAGTCGACACCGTGACCACCTTCTTCGCGCTGCTCGCGGTCCTCGCGCTCGCGTTCCTCGTGGTCGCCGCGGTCGGCGCCGCGCTGTCGGCGGCGACGGGCCGATTGCCCGCACCGCTGGCCGAGGCCCGGGCGGCCCTCGGCGAGGTGTCGCTGATCCTCGCGTTCTTCGTCGCACTGACCTGCACGCTCGGCAGCCTGTACCTGTCCGAGGTCGCCAAGTTCCCGCCGTGCGACCTGTGCTGGTACCAGCGGATCCTGATGTACCCGCAGGTCGTCATCCTCGGCGTCGCCGCACTGCGGCGGGACGCCGCGGTGAAGTGGTACTCGGTGCCGCTCGTCCTGATCGGGCTCGGGATCTCGATCTACCACTACCTGCTCGAGCGCTTCCCCGACTCGGTGAAGTTCTCGTGCGAGGCGGAGAACCCCTGCTCGACGGTCTGGGTCTGGAAGTTCCACTTCCTGTCCATCCCGGCGATGGCCGGCATCGGCTTCGCCACGATCGCCGTGCTGGTGATGCTCTCAGCTCCGTCCGGTTCCAGGGGAACCGTTCGACGGGCTGGCGACGACTCTTCCCACGACGCCGAACCGTCCGCCGTGACGGCCGACCCCTCGAATCCGGAGCCCACGACATGAACGACCCGAAGCACGCCGGCGCGGACCCCTACGCCGACCTCGCCAAGCGCACGAGCGGCAACCGGCCGAAGACCGGCCTGATCGTGATCGCGATCAGTGTGGGCGCGGTGCTCCTGATCGCCATCCTCGCGATCGTGTTCACCTCGGGCGGCGACAAGGAGGTCGCGGACGGCACCGGCGCTGCTGCGGCCAAGGACGCCACCCAGGAGCAGGCGACCGTCGAAGTCATCGGCGAGCCGCTGCCCGAGTACCCGCAGGTCTCTGCGGTGGTCGCACCGCCGGAGGAGGATCCGGCGGTCGGTCTCACGCCGCCCACGCTGGTCGGGGAGACCTTCGACGGCACGCCGATCACGATCGAGCCCGGCGGCGGCACGGCGAAGCTGGTGATGTTCGTGGCGCACTGGTGCCCGCACTGCCAGAAGGAGCTCCCGCTCGTGCAGGACTGGATCGACGCCGGCCTGGTGCCCGACGGCGTCGAGATCTACGGCGTCAGCACCGCGGTCGCCGCCGACCGTCCGAACTACCCGCCGTCGGACTGGATCGCCGCCGAGGGCTGGGAGCCGCAGGTCCTGCTCGACAACCCGGACCAGTCCGCGGCGACCGCCTACGGCTTGGGCGGCTTCCCCTTCTTCGTGCTGATCGACGCCGACGGCAAGGTCGTGCAGCGCGGTTCGGGCGAGATCCCCGAGTCCGCGTTCGTCGAACTGCTCGACCAGGTCGCCTGACCGACCCGACCCGTCGGGTCAGGGCGTGAGGCAGGCCTTGCCGGTCACACGTCGCTCGAGCAGGTCGCGCAGTGCCACGCCTGCATCGGCGAGCGGATACGTCGTGGGCTCGGCCGGGGAGAGGGTTCCGTCCTCGACCCGGGCGAGCACCTCGGACATGACCGATGCGTTGCCGTCCGCGTCCGACATCGCCCACGCGCCCCAGTCCACCCCGAGCACCGTGCGGTTCCGCAGCAGCACCTGGTTCGCGGGGAGGTGGGGGATGGTGCCCGACGCGAACCCGATGACGAGCAGTCGTCCGAAGTTGCGCAGCGATCGCAGCGCCGGCTCGGTGAGCTCACCGCCCACCGGATCGACCGCGATGTCGACGCCGCCGTCGGTCAGCTCCCGGGCCCGGTCCTTGATGCTCTCCTGGGAGTAGTCGATGACGCCGTGTGCACCGCGCTCGATGCAGAGCCGGAGCTTCTCGTCGTTGGAGGCAGCGGCGATGGTCTGCGCACCGAGGCAGCGAGCGACGTCGAGCATCGCCAGTCCCACCCCTCCGGCGGCGCCGAGCACCAGCACCCATTCCTCGGGGCGGACCACGGTGCGACGGGTGAGCGAGAACCACGCCGTCGCGTAGCTCTGGGTCATGGTTGCGGCCTGCCCGTAGCTCAGTCGGTCGGGGATCGGTGTGAGCTGCTCGGGCGCGAGCACGATCTCGTCCGCGAAACCGCCGAGTCCGACACTGGCCATCACCCGCTCGCCGACGGCGATGCCCCGGACGTCGGCGCCGACCTCGGTCACCTCGCCGGCGATCTCGGAGCCGGGCACGAAGGGCAGCGCCGGGCGGATCTGGTACTTGCCCTGGACGAACAGTGCGTCGACGTAGTTCAGGCCGCTGGCCCAGACGTGCACACGGACCTGGCCGGGTCCGCAGGGTCGGGTCGCGAGCTGCTCGACCTGGAGCTGCTCGGGCTCGGCGAAGGAGTGGCACAGGACGGCTCGCATGGCGGGACAAGGTAGACGGATTGGCCGCGTCGTGAGTCGCTCCGTAACGTCGGGACGTCCCGCGCGCCGTGACGTCGTGCGCGCCGCCTCCAGAGGAGAACCGATGCGCAGCCCGAAGGACTTCTTCAAGCCACTCGCCGCGGGTGCCCCCGAGCCGGTTCGTGAGATCCCGTTCCGTCCGTCGCGGATGATCCACTTCTTCCCGCCGCACCTGGACAAGGTCACCGCGAAGCTGCCCGAGATCGCCCCGACCGTCGACATCGTGCTCGGCAACCTCGAGGACGCCATCCCGATGGAGTCCAAGGAAGCCGCCCGGCAGGGCCTGGTGAAGGTCGCCAAGGAGGTCGACTTCGGCGACACCCAGCTGTGGACCCGCGTGAACAGCCTGGACTCGCCGTGGGTGCTCGACGACCTCGAGACGCTCGTCGGCGAGGTCGGCGACAAGCTCGACGTCATCATGGTCCCGAAGGTCGAGGGACCCGAGGACATCCACTACGTCGACCGTCTGCTGGCCCAGCTCGAGGCCAAGGCCGGGCTGAAGAAGCCGCTGCTGGTCCACGCGATCCTCGAGACGGCCCGCGGCGTGGCGAACGTCGAGGAGATCTGCCTGGCCTCGCCCCGCATGCAGGGACTCTCGCTCGGTCCCGCCGACCTGGCGGCGAACCGTCGCATGAAGACCACCCGCGTGGGTGGCGGTCACCCGGGCTACCTGGTCCGCCAGGATCCGCCGGCTGGCGACGACGGCCCCGCCTACGACGCGCCGCGTGACAGCTACCAGCAGGACCTGTGGCACTACACCGTGGCCCGCATGGTCGACGCCTGTGCGATGGCCGGGATCCTCCCGTTCTACGGCCCCTTCGGCGACATCAAGGACACCGTCGCCTGCGAGGACCAGTTCCGCAACGCCTACCTCCTCGGCTGCGTCGGGGCCTGGTCGCTGCACCCCGTGCAGATCGCGATCGCCAAGAAGGTGTTCTCGCCCGAGCCGTCAGAGGTCGACCACGCACGAGAGGTCATCGAGGCGATGGGCGACGGCACGGGCGCCATCATGTTGAACGGCAAGATGGAGGACGACGCGTCGGTCAAGCAGTGCCACGTGGTCGTCGAGCTGGCTCGTCAGCTCGCGGAGCGCGACCCGGAGCTCGCCGCCTCCTACGGCTTCTGAGCCCAGCGGCACCGACACCGAACGACACGAACGACAGGACCGAGACATGACCGACTTCCGTCCCCGCCGCAGCGCGCTCTACATGCCGGGCGCCAACGACAAGGCCCTCGAGAAGGCCAAGGGGCTCCCGACCGACGCGATCATCTTCGACACCGAGGACTCGGTCGCGCCGGACATGAAGGCGGTCGCCCGCGAGAAGGTCGCCGCCGCCGTCACCAGCGGTGAGTACGGCCGACGTGAGCTCACCATCCGCGTGAACTCGATCGAGACCGAGTGGCACGAGGACGATGTGCGTTCCGCGGCGGCTGCGGGGCCGGCCGGCATCGTCGTGCCGAAGATCAACTCGGCCGCGGACGTCGCCTCGGTGGAGCGCCTGCTGGAGTCCGCTGGTGCGCCGGAGCACACCACGATCTGGGCGATGCTCGAGACGCCCGCGGCGATCGAGAACGCCGTCGAGATCGCCACGGCATCCGAGCGCCTGACGGTGCTCATCATGGGGACGAACGACCTCGCCAAGGAGCTGAGGGCCGCGCTGGTCCCCGGTCGGGCGCCGCTGCTGTGGGGACTCGGCCGCTGCGTGAACGCGGCGCGCTTCGCCGGCAAGGTCATCCTCGACGGTGTCTACAACGGCGTGCGCGACC
>JAFAFN010000019.1 GCA_023423475.1 Actinomycetes bacterium
ACCCGGCCGAGTTCGAGGGCGCCGACCCGCGCAACTTGTCGTCGCTCGGCATCTCCAAGGTCGTCACGATCACCAGCACGTACGACCACAGCATCATCCAGGGCGCCGAGTCGGGGCTGTTCCTCAAGCGCATCCACGAGCTGCTGATGGGCGACGGGGACTTCTACGACGGCGTCTTCCGCTCGATCGGGGTGCCGTACGAGGCCGTCAAGTGGCTCCAGGACACCAACCCGGTGGACAAGGAGGAGTCGACCCTCCAGAAGCAGATCCACGTCCAGACCCAGATCAACATGTACCGGGTCCGCGGCCACCTGATCGCGGACCTCGATCCCCTCGCGGCGAAGGCGCCGGAGATGCACCCGGAGCTCGACCCCGCGACCTACGGCCTGACGATCTGGGACCTCGACCGGGAGTTCCTCACCGACGGCCTCGCCGGCCAGCCCCGCATGAAGCGGGGCGACATCCTCGGCGCGCTGCGCAACGCCTACTGCCGGCGCATCGGCATCGAGTACATGCACATCCAGGAGCCCGAGGAGAAGCGCTGGATCCAGGAGCAGGTCGAGGGCGCGCCGTCGAAGCTGCCCGTCGAGGACCAGCGCCACATCCTCGGCCGTCTCAACGCGGCCGAGTCGCTCGAGAAGTTCCTCGGCACCAAGTACCTCGGCCAGAAGCGCTTCGGCCTCGAGGGCGCCGAGTCCCTCATCCCGGTCCTCGACGCGATCCTCGAGGAGGCGTCCGACTCGGGACTCGACTCGGCCGTGCTCGGCATGTCGCACCGCGGCCGCCTGAACGTGCTCGCGAACATCGTCGGCAAGTCGTACTCGCAGCTGTTCCGCGAGTTCGAGGGCTACGTCGACCCGGACTCGATCCAGGGCTCCGGCGACGTGAAGTACCACCTCGGCGAAGAGGGCGTCTTCGAGTCGCGCGCAGGGTCCCAGCTGCCCATCTCGCTCGCCGCCAACCCGTCGCACCTCGAGGCGGTCGATCCCGTCGTCGAGGGCATGGCGCGGGCTCGCATGGACGAGATCCCCTACGACCCCGAGCGGCGCTTCCCGGTGCTGCCGATCCTGATGCACGGCGATGCCGCGTTCGCAGGGCAGGGCGTGATCGCCGAGACGCTGAACCTCTCGCTCATCAAGGGCTACCGGGTGGGCGGCACGATCCACGTGATCGTCAACAACCAGCTCGGCTTCACGACGCCGCCCGAGTCCGCCCGCAGCTCCGAGTACTGCACCGACATCGCCAAAGCGGTCCAGGCGCCGATCATCCACGTGAACGGCGACGACCCCGAGGCGTGCGTCCGTGTGGCCCGACTGGCGTTCGCGTACCGCCAGCGGTTCCACAAGGACATCGTCATCGACATGGTCTGCTACCGGCGCCACGGTCACAACGAGGGCGACGACCCCAGCTACACCCAGCCTCAGATGTACCGCACGATCGACGAGCTCCGCAGCGTCAGGAAGCGGTTCGTCGAGACACTCGTCCGTCGGGGCGACTTCACCCTCGAAGAGGCCGAGTCCGCGCTGGCCGACTTCCATGCACGCCTGCAGTCGGCACTCGACGAGACCCGACAGGGCGCTCCCGCCGAGGAGTACGTCGCGGCCCCGCACCCGCCGAACCAGGGTGTGCTCCCCCACATCGTGACCGGGATCGACCGGGCACAGCTCGACGTCGTCTACCAGGCGCTGTCGACCACTCCCGAGGGCTTCACCGTCCACGCCAAGCTCGCCAAGCAGCTCGCGGCACGGGACAAGATGTTCGCCGAGGGTCAGGTCGACTGGGCACTCGCCGAGGCCTTCGCCTTCGGCTCGCTGTTGACCGAGGGCACCTCGGTGCGACTCGCCGGTCAGGACTCACGTCGCGGCACCTTCTCGCATCGCCACTCGACGCTCTTCGACTACGAGACCGGCGCCGAGTACATCCCGCTGAACGCGTTGGCGAACCCGCCCGAGACCGAGCTGTGGATCTACGACTCGCTCCTGAGCGAGTACGCGGCGCTCGGATTCGAGTACGGCTACACCGTGAAGAACCCGGACGCGCTCGTCATGTGGGAAGCGCAGTTCGGCGACTTCGCCAACGGTGCGCAGATCATCATCGACCAGTACATCGTGGCCGCCGAGGACAAGTGGGGTCAGACCTCCGGTCTCGTCATGCTCCTCCCCCACGGCTACGAGGGTCAGGGCCCGGAGCACTCCTCCTCGCGGATCGAGCGCTTCCTCACGCTGTGCGCCGAGGACAACATCCAGGTCTGCCAGCCGACCACCGCGGCGCAGTACTTCCACCTGCTGCGACGTCAGATCCACCGAGAGGTGCGCAAGCCCCTCATCGTCACGACGCCGAAGTCGGGCCTGCGCGACAAGCGTTGGCGTTCGAGCGTCGACTCGCTGCTGTCCGGCTCGTTCGAGGAGCTGCTCGGCGACGCGTCGACCAGCCTCGACCCGTCCAAGGTCACCCGCCTGGTGCTGGCCTCGGGCAAGATCGGTCAGGAAGCGACCACCATGCGCGACGAGCTCGGGCTCGACGTCGCCGTGGCCCGCGTCGAGCAGCTGTACCCGTGGCCCTACGAGGCGGTCGAGAAGGAGCTCGCACGGTTCCCGAACGCGACCGAGGTCGTCTGGCTCCAGGAGGAGCCCGAGAACATGGGCCCCTGGAACTCGGTCAAGGGTCGTCTCTACGAGGCGCTCGGCACCCGCTTCACGGTGCGTCGCATCAGCCGGCCCGACGAGGCGAGCCCCGCGACCGGCAGCCACGCGATCCACGCGCAGGAGCAGAACATGATCCTCGCGGCCGCGTTCGCCCCGCTCACCGACCGCCCCGAACGCTTCGTCTGAGCTGCGTGCCCCTCAGCCGAGGGGCACGCCCAGCACCGATTCGAGCTCGGCGATGGCGACAGCAGGGTCACCGACCTTGATCGTCGTCATGCCCATGGCGCGCGCCGGCTTCAGGTTGATGCCGAGGTCGTCGAGGAACACCGCCTGCTCGGCACGGATGCCGAGTGCGTCGAGCGCGATCTCGTAGAAGCGCGGCTCCGGCTTGCGGACCCCGACGACCGAGGACTCGACGACGACATCGAAGAGCGCGACGACCTCCGCGAACTCACCGACCTCGCCACCGTCGCCGGTCACGATGTTGTTGGTCAGCAACGCGATGTCGAACCGCTCCTTGCAGCGTCGTACGGCCTCGACCATCTCGGGCCGCAGCTCGCCACGGAGACAGGCGATGACCTCGGCACCGTCGACGCGGTGGCCGAGCGCGAGCGCCTCTCGTTCGAACTCCGTGACGAACCCCGCGACATCGATCTCGGATCGCTCGAGTCGCGCCCAAGCGTTCGCATCCGGGTCCGTCGAGTTGATGGTTCGGATGGTGTCGAGCGGAAGTCCCGCGCGCTCCTCGTAGGAGCGGAACGCCTCGAAAGGACTCGACAGGATGACCCCGCCGAAGTCGAACAACACCGCTGCGATCGTCGGCTCTGGATCCATCGCAGCATGGTAGATGGGTGATACCCCACTGGGGTATGTGCCATCACGTCGACGGAGCGCGGTCGCGCGCACGACTCGCGCGCCGCGCGAACAACCTCGACCATTTCCGCCGCTTTGCACGCGATTGCTGCTTCACTGATGCATCGAGATGGCCAACTCACAACTCGTCGTCGACGGATCCAACATCGCGACCGAGGGTCGCACCGCGCCCTCACTCGAGCAGTTGAACGTCGCGGTGACGGACTTCATCAAGGAGCACCACTTCGACAACGTCGTCGTGGTCGTCGACGCGACGTTCGCCCATCGCATCGACCAGTCCGAGCGCGCTGCCTACGAAGAGGCCGTGCTCGCGGGAGAGCTGCTCACCCCGCCCGCGGGTGCCGTCGGACGCGGCGACGCGTTCGTGCTGCAGATCGCGGAGCGCTCCGGAGCGACGATCCTCTCCAACGACTCGTTCCAGGAGTTCCACGCCACCTACGAGTGGCTGTTCGCCGACGGACGGCTCTGGGGTGGCAAGCCCGTGCCGGGTGTCGGCTGGGTGTTCGTCGCCCGCGTCCCCGTCCGCGGTCCGGTGAGCCGGCGCGCGGTGCGCGACGCGAAGAAGGACCCCGTCGGCGGCAAGGCCTCGGGCTCGCGACGCGGCGCGAAGCGTGACGACACTGCACCGACGGACGAGCCGTCGAAGGGCCGTCGCCGCGGACGCAAGAAGTCGGGGTCGACCGAGTCGGCTCCGGCTGCGGCCGAAACGACGCCGGCCAAGCAGCAGAAGAAGCCGAAGCAGCAGGCCGCCAAGAAGCAGGCTGCAGATCCGATCAACACCCCGGCCGACTTCCTCGGGTTCGTGACCTCGCACCAGCTCGGCTCGACCATCGAGGCCACGGTCGTCGAGTTCTCCTCACACGGCGCCTACGTCGACCGCGACGGTGCCCGTTGCTACATCTCCCTCAAATCGATGGGTGAGCCCGCTCCTCGCAGCGCACGTGAAGTGCTCGCGATGGGCGAGGTGCGCCCCTTCGTCGTGCAGGGTTTCGATACGCCGCGACGCGGCATCGACCTTGCACTCCCCGGCTTCGAACAGGTCGAAGCCGATTCGTCCACCTCGGCGACGGACTCCTCGGCGAACGCCGGCGAGCTTCACGACGGGGACGACACAACTCAACCGGATTCGAAGGAGTCCGCCGAGGAGGCAGTACCAGTGGCAGCAACAAAGAAGGCACCGGCCAAGAAGGCACCGGCCAAGAAGGCACCGGCCAAGAAGGCACCGGCCAAGAAGGCACCGGCCAAGAAGG
>JAFAFN010000029.1 GCA_023423475.1 Actinomycetes bacterium
GCTCAAGCGGGAGCTGCTCGCCGACCCGTGCCTGGACATCGTCGGCAACCGGCTGCCCAACTGCTTCGTCGACCGAGGCGCGGCGGACACCGGCCCCGAGCTCGCCGCGATCGCGGCGATGGCCGACGGCATGGGCGCTGACGACGTGGCGATCATCTTCCCGGAGGGCACCCGTGCGAGCGATGCGAAGCGGGTGGCCGCGCTCGAGCGCATCGCCGGCTCCGATCCCTTCCGCGCTCGTCGCATGAGTGCGTTGCAACACCTCATCCCACCACGCCCTGCTGGCAGCCGAGCACTGATCGAGGGCTCAGGAGGCGCCGAGGTCGTGCTGGGCTGGCACGCCGGCTTCGACGGCCTCGACACGTTCCGCGGTATCGTCCGCGCACTGGCCCGGCGACGGGCCCCGGTCCACATCCGCTTCGAACGTGTGGGTCAGGTCCCCGTCGCCGCCGATGAGTTCGCGGCATGGCTCGATGCCACGTGGCTCGAGATGGACCACTCGGTCGGGGCCGAGATGGAGTCGCTCAGCCGGCCGACGCCTCGTCGCGCGGCTGGATGACCACGAGCAGGTCGCCCGCGTCGACGCGGTCCCCGGCGGCGTGACGGATCTCGGTGACCGTGCCGGCCTCCGCCGAGCGCACGGTGTGCTCCATCTTCATCGCCTCGACGACGACGAGGGCCTGGCCCTCCGCGACGTCGTCGCCGATCGCCACGTGCACCGACACCACGGTGCCGGGCAGCGGGGCGACGGGGCCGCTGCCCAGGCCCGACGTGTCGTGGTCCACGAAGCGGGGGAGTGGGCGCCAGCCGGCGGCGCCGCTCGATGACGCTGCCACGACCACCTCGCCCACACGACGGACGTCCCAGGTGCTGGTGACGCCGTCGAGGTCGAGCAGGGTCGTCGTGGCGTCGAGTCGGTGCCGCCGGACCTCGAGCAGCCGTCGGTCGTCCGCCTCGAGCGAGCCGTCCTCGGTCACCGCGGGTGGGGGACCGAGTCGAACCGTCGCGACGGTGCCGTCCGAGTGCGCCTCGAGCACGATCTCCACGTCGTGTCGGTCGCCGGTTGCGTCGTCGATCCATGCCGTGCGCTGGCCCTGGACGCGCAGGTTGCGCCAGCCCGATGGCGCGAAACCCCACCGACGGTCCGCCGCTCGGTCCTGGGACTCGACCTCGAGCACGGCCGCGACGAGCGATGCGACCCGATCCTCTCCCGTCGGGACCACGGCATCGACGACGGCGGGGTGCTCGTCGAGGTACCCCGTCGTGGGGGCGCCATCGAGGAAGTCCGGCTCGCCGAGGATGGCGACGGTGGCGGCCAGGTCGGTCCTCGGTCCGACGACCACGGTGCGTCGCAGCGCAGAGGCCAGCCGCCGAGCGGCACCCCTGCGGTCCGGTGCGTGGGCGATCACCTTCGCCAGCAGCGAGTCGTAGTCGGTGCCGACGATGCTGCCGACGCCGACCCCGGCATCGCAGCGCACGTCGTCGGGGACGTCGAACACCTCGATCCGGCCGGTGGACGGCAGCCACCCGGCCGCCGGATCCTCGGCGACGAGTCGGACCTCGATCGCGTGGCCGGACAGCTCGATCTGGTCCTGGGTGAGCGGGAGCGGTGCGCCCTGCGCGACGAGCAGCTGCCACTCGACCAGGTCGATGCCGGTGATCGCCTCGGTCACCGGGTGTTCGACCTGCAGTCGTGCGTTGACCTCGAGGAACGTGATCGTGTCGTCCCCGACCAGGAACTCCACGGTGCCCGCACCGACGTAGCCGACCTCTCGGGCCAGGGCGACCGCGCCGTCACGCAGGCGCTGCCGCACGTCGTCGGGCAGGTCCGGCGCGGGTGCCTCCTCGATCACCTTCTGGTTGCGGCGCTGCACCGAGCAGTCGCGGTCGCCGAGGTGCACGACCGCTCCGTCGACGTCGCCCACGATCTGCACCTCGACGTGACGACCGTGCTGCACGTACGGCTCGATGAAGACCGTGTCGTCGCCGAAGGCCGCGAGCGCCTCTCGGCGGGCCGCGTCGATCGCATCCGGCAGCTCGTCGGGCGTGGTGACGATGCGCATGCCGCGTCCACCGCCACCGGCCGCGGCTTTGACGAGCGCCGGGTAGGTCACGCCCGCGGGTGCGGTGCGGTCGGGGCCGGGGTCATCGTCGACGGTGATCACGGCGGTCGTGGGTACTCCGGCACGGACCGCGACGGCCTTGGCGGCGATCTTGTCGCCGAGCAGCTCGATCTGCTCCGGGGTCGGCCCGACCCAGACCAGTCCCGCGTCGACCACCGACCGGGCGAACGCGGCGTTCTCGGCGAGGAAGCCGTAACCCGGGTGCACGGCGTCGCATCCGTGCTCGATCGCCGCGGCGAGCACCGCATCGGCGCGCAGGTACGACGTGGCGGGCGACGCGCCGCCGAGGGCGACCGCCCGGTCGACCGCCCTGACGTGCAGCGCCGTGGTGTCGGTCCCGGAGTACACGCCCACGGTCTCGATGCCGAGCCGCGACGCGGTCCGGGCGATCCGCACGGCGATCTCGCCACGGTTCGCGATCAGCAGGCGGTCGATCGGCCGGTTTCGGGGAGGAGTCATCAGTGCCGCCACACGCCGTACTCGGTGGCACCGCTCACCGGTGCGCTGTGCGTCGCCGAGAGCGCCATCCCCAGCACCGTCCGGGTGTCGTTGGGGTGGATGATGCCGTCGTCCCAGACCCGCCCGGTCGCGAAGAGCGCGGTCGACTCGGCCTCGATCATGCCCTCGAGCAGCTCGGCCTGGGCGGCGAGCTGCTCCTCGTCGACGGGGATCCCGCGCCCCGCGGCCGCGTTGCGGGCGACGATGTCCATCACCCCCGAGAGCTGCTTGGGTCCCATCACGGCGATGCGGTGGTTCGGCCACGAGAACACGAAGCGTGGGTCATAGGCGCGCCCCGACATCCCGTAGTTGCCGGCGCCGTAGCTCGCCCCGACCATGAGCACGAGGTGGGGGACCTCGGAGTTCGACACGGCGTTGATGAGCTTGGCGCCGTTCTTGATGATGCCGCCCTGCTCTGCCTTGGAGCCGACCATGAACCCGGTGATGTTCTGCACGAACAGCAGCGGGGTGTCGGTGCGGTTGCACAGCTGGATGAACTGCGCCCCCTTCTCCGCCTCCTCCGAGAAGAGGATGCCGTTGTTGGCGAGCACCCCGACCGGGAACCCGTGGATCGATCCCCACCCGCACACGAGCTTGTCGCCGTAGAGCGGCTTGAACTCCTCGAGCCGGCTGCCGTCGAGGACC
>JAFAFN010000093.1 GCA_023423475.1 Actinomycetes bacterium
GCCGTGCCCCGCACGCTCGACCGGCTCGCCGCCGATCTCGTGGACGTGCTCGACCACCTGGGTGACGGTCCGTTCGTGCTCGTGGGGCACAGCTGGGGCGGGCCGATCATCCGACGTGCGGCGTCGCAGCGACCGGAGCGCGTCGTCGGGCTCGTGCTGGTCGACGTGACCGAGGAGACCTGCGAGCTGTTCTTCAGCCCGGCGAGCCGGCGGCAGACCTCGATGATGCTGCCGTTGCTGCCGGTGATCGCCCGGACCGGAGTGCTGCGCTTCCCGATCAACCGCTTCGCCGCGATGCTGCCCGAGCGTGCCGCCGAGGGCATGCGGCGCAGCGACGGCACGGTGGCGTCGGCCCGGGCCCAGCAGGCGGAGCTGCGCCACCACATCGAGGACCTCGAGGGCCTGCTCGAGGACCCGCCGGTGCTGCCCGAGGTGCCGGTCACCTACATCTCGGGCACCCAGACCTCACGCATGGAGCGCGACCGGCGACCCTCGTTGGTCGCCGCGCATCGCGAGGCCGCCGAACGGCTGCCGCTCGGTCGCCACGTCACCGCGGACGACTCGAGCCACTACGTGCCCTTCACCGAACCCGACCTGGTCGCCGACGAGGTCCGCCGCGTGACCGAGGCCGGCCCGGACTGACCGGCGAGGGCTGGTCCTCAGCCCTCGAGCGCTGCGGCGAGGCGGTCGAGCGTGCCGGTCATCGTGTCGCGGTTGCGGGCGGTGCGGTCCTCGACCCCCGAGATCTGGTGGCTGAACTCCATCACCGACTCGGGCCGGAGGTCTTCGCTCCACTCGGTGACCCGACACCCGGCGTCGGTGGGTTCGATCCGGTAGCCCCACGTCGAGAAGTGGAAGTCCATCATCGAGCACTCGAAGGCGAACGCTCGCCCCGGGTCGGCCTCGACGACCGTTCCCTGGGTGGTCCACTCGTGGTCGCCGTAGCGGTTGTGGCCGTCGAAGGTCGCGCCGACCACAGGCCCGTCGGAGTCGCCGGTCCACTCGCATCGCTGGCACTCCTCGGACCACTCGCCCATGCGCGTCACGTCCGAGATGGCGGCGTAGACCTCCGACGGGTCGGCGGCGATGTCACGGGAGATCTCGATGGTCGCAGGCATGGCGCGATTCAAGCACGGTCCCTTCCCGGCACGGTGCGAGGATAGTGGGGTGAGCGCAGCATCGGCCGCCGTCCCCGCCCCCTCGCCGAGCGATCGGCGACGTCGGCTCCGCGCCGGCCTGGCCTCGGGCACGATCCAGCGGTTCCCTGGTGCCTTCTCACCGCTGGTCGCCAGGGCCGTGACCGACCACGGGTTCGAGGGTGTCTACGTGTCCGGGTCCGTGCTCGCCGCCGACCTCTGCCTTCCCGACGTCGGTCTGACCACGTCGGTCGAGGTCGCCCACCGGGGCGGACAGATCGCGCGGGTCACCGACCTACCGGTGCTCATCGACGCCGACACCGGCTTCGGGGAACCGGCGAACGTCGCCAGGACCGTCAACCTGCTCGAGGACGCGGGCATCGCCGGGTGCCACCTCGAGGACCAGGTCAACCCGAAGCAGTGCGGGCACCTCGAGGGCACCGTCGTCGTCGAGCGCGACGAGATGGTGCGGCGCATCCGCGCCGCGGTGCTCGGGCGTCGTGACCCGGAGTTCGTGATCTGCGCGCGCATCGATGCACGCGGGGTCGAGGGGTTCGACGCCGCGCTGGAACGGGCGAAGGCGTACGTCGACGCAGGCGCCGACATGGTGTTCCCGGAAGCACTCGCGGACGAAGCCGAGTTCGCCGCGTTCCGGGCCGCGATCGACGTCCCGCTGATGGCCAACATGACCGAGTTCGGCAAGGGTCCATCCCTGCGCGTCGATCAGCTGCAGGACCTCGGAGTCGACCTGGTCATCTGGCCGGTGACCACCCTGCGCGTGGCACTCGGAGGCGTCGACGACACGCTCGCTGCGCTCGCGACGGACGGCCTCCAGTCCGCCGTGCTCGGACGGATGCAGCCCAAGGAGCGCACCGACCGTCTCGTGGGGTACCCGGCTCATCAGGCGTTGGAACGAGCGGTCGCGGGGACCGCCGACGAGCGCCGCGCCTGAGGCGGAGCGGCGAGGTGGGCGACCAGGGCCGGGACCCCGACGCGAAGCTCGAGACGTACCGGGCGAAGCGCGACTTCTCGCGGACCGCCGAGCCGGCGGGTGCCCCGGCGGCCGACACGGAACCGGGCTCGCGGTTCGTGGTCCAGCGCCACCGGGCGAGTCGCCTGCACTACGACCTGCGCCTCGAGATCGACGGCGTGCTGGTCAGCTGGTCGGTGCCGAAGGGGCCGTCGCTCGACCCCGCGGTGCGGCGCCTCGCGATCCGCACCGAGGACCACCCGATCGAGTACATCGACTTCGAGGGGGTCATCCCGAAGCGGGAGTACGGCGGCGGCGACATGATCGTCTGGGACCGCGGCACCTACGACGTGTTCCAGCACGAGTCACCCGGAGCCGGGCTCGAGGCGGGTGAACTGCACCTCGAGCTGCACGGCGAGAAGCTCCGCGGACACTTCATGCTCATCCGCACCCGTCGCTCCGACAGCTCGTCGGAGCAGTGGCTCCTGTTCCACAAGACGGACGACGACGCGATCGACGGCTGGGACCCCGAGGACCACCCGCGTTCGGTGCTGTCGGGCCGAACGAACGACGAGGTGGCTGCCGACCCCGATTCCACGTGGTCCTCGTCGCGCTCGACGTCGCCCGCCGCCATCGGCCTGCAGGCGCTGCCGCTCGACGACCCGCAGCTCGTCGAGCTCGACGAGCTCGGCAACGACGGCGAGTGGCACTACGCCAGCCGCGAGCTCCGGCTGACCAACCTCGACAAGGTGCTCTTCCCCGGCCGTGACGGTGGCGACCCCGTGACCAAGCGGGAGTTCGTCGCGCACTGGGCACGGGTGGCGCCGCTGCTCGTGCCGGAGCTGGCGGACCGGGCGGTGAACCTGCACCGCTTCCCGAACGGCATCGACCAGCCCGGCTTCTGGCACAAGGCCGTGCCGAAGCACACACCCGAGTGGATCGAGCGCTGGGACAACCCGACCTCGAAGCCGGGCGAGACCCGGACCTACTTCGTGGCGTCCGAGGCGGCGACGATCGCGTGGCTCGCGAACTACGGCGCGATCGAGCTGCACCCCTGGACCTCGACCACCGCGGCGCCCCGCCAACCCAGCTGGGCGCTGTTCGACCTCGACCCCGGCGAGCGGACCTCGTGGGACGACCTGCTCGTGCTCGCCCGACTGCACCGCACCGCGCTCGAACACCTCGGGGTGTGGGCCCTGCCGAAGGTCACCGGCCAGCGCGGCATCCAGATCTGGGTGCCCGTCGTGGACGGCTACTCCTTCGGCGACACCGCCGCCTGGGTCGAGCAGGTCTCACGGGCGGTCGGCCGGGTCGTGCCCGAGCTGGTCAGCTGGGAGTGGTCGGTGCGCGACCGTCGCGGCCTCGCCCGGCTGGACTTCACCCAGAACGCCGTCAACAAGACGCTCGTCGCGCCCTACAGCACCCGCCCCGCCCACGGTGCTCCGGTCTCGGTCCCCATCAGCTGGGACGAGCTCGACGACCCCGACCTGCGCCCCGACCGCTGGACGATCCGCTCGCTGCCCGAGCGCCTCGACGAGGTCGGCGACCTGTTCGCCGGCGCCCGGACCCACGCGCAGCGCCTTCCCCCGATCTCCTGAGGTCGACCCCAGGACGATTGCCCCGGGGGTCGACCGGGTATCGGTGCAGCGATGACGAGCCAGGAGGAGCGGCGTGGCGCGACGAGCGGTGTGGACCGGATCGATCACCTTCGGGTTGGTCAACGTGGGCGTGAAGGCGCTGACCGCCGTGCGCGACCACGACGTGCACTTCCACCGGCTGGTCCGGGGCACGGGTGCACGGGTCGGCAACCTCCAGGTCTCCAAGGAGACGGGCGAGCCGGTGGACGCCGACGACATCGAGATGGGCTACGAGGTGTCCGACGGTCGCTACGTGACCTTCGATCCGTCCGAGATCGCGGAGCTCCGACCGTCGTCGACCCGCACGATCGAGGTCACCGACTTCGTCGAGCTCGCCGAGATCGACCCCGTGTTCTTCGATCGGACCTACTGGCTCGCGCCCACCGACGAGGGCGCCGAACACGCCTATCGACTGCTCGCCCGAGCGATGGACGAGTCCCAGCAGGTGGGGATCGGCACGGTGGTCATGCGCAACAAGCAGTACCTCGCCGCGATCCGGCCGCTGCGGGGTGCGCTGGCCATGTCGACCATGCGATTCGCCGACGAGGTCCAGGACATCGAGGACATCGAGGAGATCCCGACGGGCCGTGTCCGCACCTCGGCCAAGGAGCTGGATCTCGCCCACCAGATCATCGAGTCGTTGTCGGGCCAGTGGGATCCGGAGCGCTACGAGGACACCTTCACCGAGGAGCTCCGGTCGATGATCGAGGCGAAGGACCGCGGCGACGAGGTCGTCGCAGAACCCGAGGGTGAATCCGAGGGAGGGGAGGTCCTGGATCTCATGGCGGCACTACAGGCGAGCGTCGCCGACGCGAAGAAGAAGGCCCCGTCCAGGAAAGCACCGTCCAAGAGGCCTGCATCCAAGAGGCCTGCATCCAAGCGGCCTGCGTCCAAGAAGCCTGCGTCCAAGAAGGCCCCGTCCAAGAAGGCGCCCGCGAAGAAGCGCGCGTCGAAGAAGCGCGCGTCGAAGAAGCCTGCGACCAAGAAGGCGCCCGCGAAGAGGAGCGCCTAACCGACGTAGGCGGCCAGGTGCTGGCCGGTGAGCGTCGACCCGTCGGCGACGAGGTCCGCCGGCGTGCCCTCGAAGACGATGGTGCCGCCGTCGTGGCCGGCACCGGGCCCGACGTCGATGATCCAGTCCGCGTGCGCCATGACCGCCTGGTGGTGCTCGATCACGATGACGCTCTTGCCCGACTCGACCAGTCGGTCCAGCAGGCCGAGCAGCTGCTCGACGTCCGCGAGGTGCAAGCCCGTCGTGGGCTCGTCGAGCACGTAGACGCCGCCGTCGGTGCCCATGTGGGTGGCGAGCTTGAGTCGTTGGCGTTCGCCTCCCGACAGCGTGGTGAGCGGCTGGCCGATGGTGAGGTAGCCGAGCCCGACATCGGAGAGGCGCGCCAGGATCTTGTGGGCAGCGGGCAGCTTGCCGTCACCCTCGGCGAAGAACTGTTCCGCCTCGTCGACCGACATGGTGAGCACGTCACTGATGTTCTTGTCGCCGAAGAGGTAGTCGAGCACCGACGCGTCGAAGCGCCGTCCCTCGCAGACCTCGCAGGTGGTCGCCACCGAGGCCATCACGCCGAGGTCGGTGTAGATGACACCGGCGCCGTTGCAGTTCGGGCACGCCCCTTCGGAGTTCGCGCTGAACAGGGCCGGCTTCACGCCGTTGGCCTTCGCGAACGCCTTGCGGATCGGGTCGAGCAGACCGGTGTAGGTGGCCGGGTTGCTGCGCCGCGAGCCCTTGATCGGGGCCTGGTCGATCGCGACGATGCCCAGCTCCTCGCCGTCACGCCCCGCGACCAGGGAGCCGTGGATCAACGAGCTCTTGCCCGAGCCGGCCACGCCGGTGACGACGACCAGCACCCCGAGGGGGATGTCGACGTCGACGTCGCGGAGGTTGTTGGTCGAGGCGCCGCGGATCTCGATCGTTCCGGTGGGCTCGCGGGTCTCGGTCCGCAGCGCGGCGCGGTCGTCGAGGTGTCGGCCGGTGATCGTGTCGCTCTGCTGCAGTCCAGCGAGGTCGCCCTCGAAGCAGATCGTGCCGCCGGTCGAACCGGCGCCCGGCCCGAGGTCGACGACGTGGTCGGCGATCGCGATCGTCTCGGGCTTGTGCTCGACGACGAGCACGGTGTTGCCCTTGTCGCGCAGGCGCAGCAGCAGGTCGTTCATCCGCTGGATGTCGTGGGGATGCAGTCCCGCGGTGGGCTCGTCGAAGACGTAGGTGACGTCGGTGAGCGACGAGCCGAGGTGCCGGATCATCTTGGTCCGCTGTGCCTCGCCGCCCGAGAGGGTGCCGGCGGGGCGGTCCAGGCTGAGGTATCCGAGCCCGATGTCGACGAAGGAGTCGAGCGTGCCCCGCAGCGTGTCGAGCAGAGGAGCGACCGAGGGTTCGTCGAGGTCCCGGATCCACTCGGCGAGGTCGTCGATCTGCATCGAGCAGAGGTCCGCGATGCTCTTGCCCGCGATCTTGGACGAGCGTGCACCTTCGCTGAGCCGGGTGCCCCCGCACTCGGGGCACGCGGTGAAGGTGATCGCACGCTCGACGAAGGCGCGGATGTGCGGCTGCATCGCCTCGGAGTCCTTGGACAGGAACGACTTCTGGATCTGGGGGATCAGGCCCAGGTAGGTCAGGTTGATCCCGTCGACCTTGATCTTGGTCGCCTCCTTGTGGAGCAGGGCGTCGAGCTCCTTCTTGGTGAACTTCTTGATCGGCTTGTCGGGATCGAAGAAGCCGCAGCCCCGGAAGATGCGTCCGGACCAGCCGTCCATGCTGTAGCCGGGGATCGTCAACGCACCCTCGTTGATCGACAGCGAGTCGTCGTAGAGGGCAGTGAGGTCGAAGTCGCTGACGGTGCCGCGTCCCTCGCAGTGCGGACACATGCCGCCGACCAGGTTGAACGAGCGCTTCTCGCGGACCTTCTCGCCGCCCTTCTCGATCGTGATCGCCCCTGCACCGCTGACCGACGCGACGTTGAACGAGTAGGCCTGCGGACCACCGATCTGCGGGTCGCCGAGTCGGCTGAACAGGATGCGCAGCATCGCGTTGGCGTCGGTCGCGGTGCCGACGGTGGAGCGCACGTCGCCGCCCATGCGCTCCTGGTCCACGAGGATCGCGGTGGTGAGCCCGTCGAGCACGTCGACGTCGGGGCGGGCCATCGAGGGCATGAAGCCCTGCACGAACGAGCTGTAGGTCTCGTTGATCATCCGCTGGGACTCGGCCGCGATCGTGCCGAAGACGAGCGAGCTCTTCCCCGATCCGGAGACCCCGGTGAACACGGTGAGCCGACGCTTCGGGATCTCGACGCTGACGTCACGCAGGTTGTTCACCCTCGAGCCCTGCACCCGGATCATGTCGTGGCGATCCGCGAGGTGGCCGTCGCCGCCGGTCGGGGCCGTCGCGCGCTTCGCTGCAGTGCTCTTCTTCGCCGTCGCCATCGGGGCTGTTCCTCTCCGGGTGGATCTACAGGGGGCTCGACCGGGCAGTTGCGTCCGGCGGGCCGTCAGCTCTGCTGGATGCGGATCATGTTGCCCGCCGGGTCCCGCACGGCGCAGTCTCGCACGCCGTAGTCCTGGTCGATCGGCTCCTGGACGATGTCGGCACCTTGGGCCTCGAGCCGCTCGAAGAGGGCGTCGAGGTCGGAGGTCGCCAGGTTCACGCCGAAGTACGAGCCCTTCGCCAGCAGCTCGCTGATCGCGCGGACGTCGTCCTCGCTCAGACCGGGGATCTCGACGGGGTTCAACACGATGTTGGTGTCGGGCTGACCGACGGGGCCGACGGTGATCCACCGCATCGCCTCGTAGCCGACGTCGAGGCGGACCTCGAAGCCGAGCACGTCGCGGTAGAAGGCCAGCGAGGCCTCGGGATCGCTGTGCGGAAGGAAGCTCGAGTGAATGGTGATGTCCATGTCGCTCAACCTACGAGCGCGTGCGGGCCGTTGCTTCTCGATTCCTGATCGGTCTGGTGGCCTGCTTCGCGACGCAGGGTGGGATGCCCTCGGTGCTGTTGCCCTGCTGCTGGTAGACGCTGGGCGGGATGCCGACGAGCTCGGAGAAGCGGGTGCTGAAGGTGCCCAGCGACGAGAAGCCGACGGCGAAGCACACGTCGGTCACGCTCAGCTCGCCCAGTCGCAGCAG
>JAFAFN010000215.1 GCA_023423475.1 Actinomycetes bacterium
GTCTTGCTCACCCGATGGTGCTCCGCGACGTCGGGCCGGTGGAACAGCGCAGCGGTCACGGCTGCACCGAGGATGTAGGCCAGGACCGATGCGATCGGCAGGATCAGGTCGTCGACGGCGCTCCCACCGAGTCTTGTGCCCAGCACGATCAGGTTGCCCGACTGGTTCGCGATGAACACGTTCGCGACCCGCAGAAACACATAGGCGTCCACGAACCCGGCGACGGCCGCGAGCACGCCGGCGGTGATCGTCGGGCGCTGCACCTCGCCCGCGGCCTGCTCGACGGCGGCGTCGCCCGTCATCGTTCGGGCGCACCCGTGGCGGCGAGGTCGTCGAGCAGCTCCTCGACGGCGTCCGCCACGTCGTCGAGGTCGACCCGGGGTTCGTCGAAGCGGCGGATGTCGCGGAAGGTCCGGTCCCGTCCGGCGTCGTCCACGAACCAGGCCCGCAGGCGAGCGGCCACCGATCCGGCGAGCATCGGTGGCATGTCGGCCAGCGTCGCCCGTTCGTCGCCGGGCAGCACCAGCAGCCGTGCCAGGTCGTAGAGGTCCGACGCCCGCTTCTCGGGTCGGGTCGAGGCACGCAGCGGGATCGCCGTGCTCTTCATCGCGACCAGGCCGGACGGCGTCGCGACGAGTCGATCGGTGGCCTTCGCGAGCGGCTCGCCGCCGAGCTCGTCGACGGCCGTCACGTCGATCGGCGTCGCGGTGTCGTGGGCCCAGGTCAGCGACACCACGTTGAGCTCGAGATCGCTCACGTCGTCGCCCGCGGCGAGCAGTTCGGCGACGAGCTCATCGGTCGGCACTGGGGCGACGTCGATCACGTCCAGGTCCATGTCACCGGCGAAGCGGTACTGCCCACCTCCCGACGAGGTCATGGCCAGCCCGGCGATGGACTCGTGCAGACCCTCGAGGTCCCGGGCGACCGCATCGAGGTCGACGGTGGTCCGGTGCGGCGATCCGACCCGGCACATGACGGCCAGGCCGCCGATGAGGCGGAGCTCGGCCGGCAGCGACGCCAGCAGCTCGACCTCTCGGTGGGTGGTCCCGTTCCTGCGCCCCGACAGCACGACGCTCGTCACGAATCGGCTCCCGGGTCGCTCGCACCCGGCACGACGCCCCAGTCCTCGACGATCTCCCGCCCGCGCGACGGGTCCGCTGCGAGCCGGACCGCGCACAGCATCGGCGCACCGACGGCCCAGGGGTGCTCGGCATCCGCCGGGTGGTCCTCGTTGAGCGGGAGCCAGTCGACCGGCGGGCGCCGCACCCAGCACCTGGTCGGGACGTCCCGGTCGACGAGCGCACGCAGGCGTCGCAGCGCCGCACTGGAGCGGACGTAGCAGCGGGCGGGCAGCTCTCCCGCGGCCGCGACACGAGCGCCGCCGAGGGTCGCGGCCCGTTCGTCGACGCGGACCAGCTCCCCGGCCCCGACGCGGGCTGCCGCGGTGTGGATGTCGACGGGCAGGGGGATCCAGTCGTCGTCGGGCCAGTTCGCCGCGGTCTCCCAGAACAGGTCGGGCAGCAGCGGGAGCTGGGTGCGTCGGCCGATCAACCCGGCGGCGGTGAATCGGGCGACCAGCTCGTGGGTCGCTCCGACGCTTCGTCCGATCGCCGGAGCGACACGTCGGGCGGTGACGGGGTCACCAGGACGCATCAGGGTGTGCAGTGCGATCTCGAGCCCGACGGTGGTCCACAGGTTGCCGCTCGTCGGACGGTCGGCATGGACGCCCAGCACCGGACCGTCGATGCGCAGGCCGGGTGTCCACATGCGCAGGTGTCCGCGTCGGTCGAGCCAGCCCCAGCCCTCGCCCCTCAGCACGTCCCGACCGGCCTCGGAGATCCGGTCCGCGACGACGACGGTGGGACCGCGGCCCCGGGCGGATCCGACGAGCGACCGCAGGTCGGCGGGGGACGGGTGTGCTCGGGCGACCAGCAGCGGCACCACCCGGGTCCCGTCGACCAGCACGGCGTCGCCCTCGGCGCGCACGTCGAGGCCGAGCGCGTCGAGCGCCTCGACCACCTCGCCGAGCAGTTCGGCGTGTTCCTGCGTACCTGCCGTCACGAACACCGAACATCACGGTATCTCGTCGCCGGTGGTCTGACAACGTCCGGTGATCGTGCCGTCACGAACACCGAACAACGGCCATCCGGCGCACGCCGGACGCCTCGCTCCATGGGTGTTGTGCTTGGACTCCCAAGTAGCATCGAGCCATGGCTGACGACCGGGGCGACCAGCTCGCACACCACATCTACGACCGCGACGGCGACGTCACCACCGACCGGCCGTGGATCATCCGCACCTACTCCGGGCACTCGAGCCCGAAGGCGTCGAACGAGCTCTACCGCTCGAACCTGGCCAAGGGGCAGACGGGTCTGTCGATCGCCTTCGACCTGCCCACGCAGTGCGGGTACGACTCCGACGACCCGATCGCCCGGCCCGAGATCGGCAAGGTCGGCGTGCCGATCAACTCCCTCGACGACATGCACGTGCTGTTCGACGAGATCCCCATCGAGCAGATGAACACCTCGATGACGATCAACGGCACCGCCATGTGGCTGCTGGCGCTCTACGTGGCGCTCGCCCGGGAGCGCGGCGTCGACATCGCCGAGCTCAACGGCACGACCCAGAACGACCTCATCAAGGAGTACCTGGCCCGCGGGACCTACATCTTCCCGCCCGAGCAGAGCCTCCGACTGATCGCCGAGATGTACGAGTTCTGCCTCGAGGAGATCCCCTCGTGGAACGCGTCCAACATCTGCTCGTACCACCTGCAGGAAGCCGCGGCGACGCCCACCCAGGAGCTCGCCTTCGCGCTGGCGAACGCCATCTCGCTGCTCGACCTGATCAAGGAGCGGGGCCACTTCACCGACGAGCAGTTCGAGCGTGCGGTCGGGCGCATCAGCTTCTTCGTGAACGCGGGCATCCGCTTCGTCGAGGAGATGTGCAAGATGCGCGCCTTCGGCGAGCTGTGGGACGAGTACACCCGCGAGCGCTTCGGAGTGACGAACGAGAAGTTCCGCCGCTTCCGCTACGGCGTGCAGGTCAACTCCCTCGGTCTGACCGAGGCCCAGCCCGAGAACAACGCCTGGCGCATCCTCATCGAGACGCTCGGCGTGACCCTCAGCCGTGACGCCCGTGCCCGTGCGGTGCAGCTCCCGGCATGGAACGAGGCGCTGTCGCTGCCCCGACCCTGGGACCAGCAGTGGTCGCTGCGGCTCCAGCAGATCCTCGCCTACGAGACCGACCTGCTCGAGTACCCGGACCTCTTCGAGGGGTCCGTCGTCGTGCGCTCCAAGGTCGACGAGCTCAAGCGGGACGCCCGCGAGGAGATCGACAAGATCCTCGGCATGGGTGGGGTCATCCCCGCGATCGAGTCCGGCTACATGAAGTCCGCGCTGGTTCGCTCCATGTCGGAGCGGATGAGCTCGATCAACACCGGCGAGCAGATCGTCGTCGGGCTGAACAAGTGGACCGAGGGACTGCCCTCCCCGCTGCTCGGTGGCGAGGACGGCGGCATCTTCAAGGTCGACGAGACCGCCGCTAACTCCGCGATCGCGTCGCTCGAGGCGACCAAGGCCGGTCGCGACGAGGCCCGGGCACAGGCGGCGCTCGAGGCGCTCAAGGCAGCGGCGCGCGACGGCTCGTCGATGATGGAGCCCTCCATCGAGTGTGCACTCGCCCGCATCACGACCGGCGAGTGGGGCATGGCCCTGCGAGAGGTCTTCGGTGAGTACCGGCCCTCGACCGGCGTCGACGGCCAGCGACTCGGGCTCGAAGGCGACCGGGTCGACGCGTTGCGCACCCGACTCGACGAGCTCGCGGACCGCATCGGTCATCGGCCCCGGGTGGTCATCGGCAAGCCGGGCCTCGACGGCCACTCGAACGGAGCCGAGGTCATCGCGGTGTCCGCCCGTCACGTCGGCTTCGACGTCATCTACTCGGGCATCCGGCTCAGCCCCGACGAGATCGTGCAGTCCGCGGTCGAGGAAGGCGCCGACATCATCGGCGCCTCGGTGCTCAGCGGCTCGCACGTCGAGCTCGCCGGTCAGATCTTCGACAAGCTCGACGAGTACGGCGCCCGCGACAACATCGCGGTGGTCGTGGGCGGCATCATCCCGCCGCCGGACGTGCCGGTGCTCAAGGACCTCGGCGCGCAGCGTGTGTTCACGCCGTCGGACTACGAGCTGATCGACATCATGGAGTCGTTCGTCGACGTGATCGACGAGCGGTCGGCGTCCTGAGCGAGCTGCTCGAGCTGGTCGAGCGGGCGCGCTCGCTCGACAAGCACGCCGTCTCGCGACTCATCTCGGTCTTCGAGGACCGCCGGCCGAGCGCGGCGGAGCGGCGTCACGAGGTGCTCGACCTGCTCGACTCGGCACGCGGGACCACGTCGACCTCGCCCGTGGTGGGGCTCACGGGGACTCCCGGGTCGGGCAAGTCGACGCTGCTGTCGCGCATCACCGTCGACCTGCTCGCCGCCGACCCGGAGCTGTCGGTCGCGGTGATCGCCGTCGACCCGTCCAGCCACGTCTCGGGTGGCGCACTGCTCGGTGACCGCACGCGCATGCGCTTCGCCCCCGATGAACGTCGGCTCTTCTTCCGCAGCCAGGCCTCGGCCACCGACCTGGGCGGCCTCGGTCCGATGAGCTTCCAGGTGAGCCGCCTGCTCACCCGGCTGTTCGACTGCGTGCTGATCGAGACCGTCGGCATCGGTCAGAGCGAGGCCGACATCCGGCACCTCGCGGACCGCGTGTACCTGGTGCTCCAGCCGCTCGGCGGCGATGAGGTGCAGTTCCTCAAGGCCGGCATCATCGAGGTGCCCCACGCCTTCATCATCAACAAGTCCGACGAGTCCGGGGCGACGACCAGCTTCCACCAGCTGCGATCGAGCCTGTGGCTGGCGCGACCCTTCGACGAGGAGGAGCCGCCGGTCTTCCTCACCAGCGCCCGCACCGGCGCCGGCGTCGACGAGTTCGAGGCCGACCTGCTCGCCGCGATCCGCCGGGCTGGAGAGGGTGCACTGGGCGGACAGGGCTCGCTGACGGAGCGGGAGCCCTACTTCTTCGGCCGCTGGGTCGAGGAGGAGTGGGGGAGGGTCGGACTCGACCACCTGACCCGGGAACTCGGGGGCGCCGATGCCTACCTGGCGAGCGTCGGCGGGTTCGACCCCGCGCAGCTCGCCTTCGGCCCGGCGCTGGTCGACTCGCTCAGAGCTGGATCCTGAACTCCGGGATCTGCAGGGTGATCGGATCGAGCGGCACCGGTTGGGTCCCGGCGGGTGCTCCGGCGAACACCGCGGTGGCGTCGGTGACCGACAACGTCGGCTGATCGAGCGTCACCTGCATCGTCTCGAGGTCGACCGTCGCACCGCTGACCGAGGCAACGGCATCGAAGTCGATCACCACTCCGATGCTGCCGATCAGCTGGTCGCGACACGTCAGGCTGAAGCTGCCGGCAGAGACGCGTGAACGCGGCAGCTCGATGCTGACCGCAGGGAGGTGCGCCGTGGTCGCGCCCAGTTCGTACTCGAAGGGCGGGAGCTCGACGGTCGTTCCGGGGATGTCGACCGCGGGGGTCGTGACCGCCGCGGTGCAGCTGCCCAGACCGAAGGGCAGGTCGAACCGGTTGGCGATGTACTGCGGGGGGATCGACACCTGGACGACGTAGCTGCCGCCGTCGACGACCGACGAGCCCGGCGTCGGGGTGCAGCCTGCGGCGACGACGACGGCCATGGTCGCCACGGCCAGCAGTCGGAGTCTCGTGCGGTTCGTCATGTTCGTCCTCGTCGATGGTTCGCACGCCCACCGGTGGGCGGCGTCATGTTCCATTCCCGCATCGACGCGCACGAGCGACGCCTTGACAATCCTTCGGCACTGCCGTACAAACAAACCAGTTGGTTGGTTTGTTGAGCGGCGCTGAGCCGCGGGAGGACCGAACGGATGAGCCCGGAGGCGAGGCGTAGCCAGGAGGATCGCAGCACGTCGACGCGGCTCGCCCTGATGAGGGCGACCATCGACTGCCTCGTCGAGTACGGCTACGCCGGCACCACGACCCGTCTCGTCGCCGACCGCGCGCAGGTGTCACGGGGCGCGCAGACCCACCACTTCCCGACCAAGCGCGACCTGGTCGCCGCGGCGATCGAGCACCTCTTCGACGAGCACGCCCGTGAGTTCGCGGCCGCGTTCGAACAGGTGCCCGCCGAGGACCGCACGCTCGACCGAGCGGTCGATGCGCTGTGGCGCATCGTCTCGGGGCCGTCCTACGCCGCGGTGCTCGAGGTCGTCGTGGCCGCACGCACCGACGACGAGCTCCGGGTGATCGTGCACGCGACCGCGGCGGGACTCGAACGCACCGTCGTCGAGCTGCTCCTGTGGTTCTCTCCCGAGATCTCCGACGAGGCGGTCGCCCGTCGCATCGTCGACATCGCGTTCACCGTCGTGCAGGGCGCGGCGGTGTCGTCCTACGGCGGCTTCGGTGATCCCGACGCCGTCATCGAGTTCATCAAGTCCATCTCCGGGCTCGCCACGCACCTGCCCGGCATCGCTCCCGCGGAGGGATCATGACCGACACCGCACAGGCCGTGCAGGAACGGCTCCGGCAGGCCCGACCCTCGAGCGAGCGCGCCATCCCGGTGCGTCGACTGCGCACCGATCCCGGCGCTGCCGAGCTCGACGGGTGGATCGTCGAGGGTGACCCGATCTTCAGCCATTTCCTCGCGACGCTCTCCGCGGTGTTCCCGACGGGCGAGGACTTCTTCGTCACCTCGGTTCGTCGTCATCGTGACTCGGTCGCGGACGACCCGGCACTGCGCGCACAGGTCAAGGGCTTCATCGGTCAGGAGGCCATGCACGGACGGGCGCACCGCGCGCTGAACGCCCGACTCGGCGAGCTCGGCTACCACACCGATCGCGCGGATCGGATCATCGGCCGTCTCTGCGACGGCGTGCTGCGCATGCCGCCGAAGCGACTCGCGATCGCGGTCACCGCCGCGGCCGAGCACTACACCGGCCTGCTCGCCGAGTCGGTGCTCGGCGACGACCGGACACGGGCCACCCTCTTCGGCCGCCCCGGCGTCGAGGAGCTGATCTCGTGGCACGCGCTCGAGGAGCTCGAGCACAAGAACGTGGCCTTCGACGTGATGCAGCGAGCCGGCGGCCGCTACCCGGTCAGAGCCGCGGGCTTCCTGGTGACCACCGGCGTGCTCGCCGGCTACGTCGTGGTCGAGTGGGGGCGCTCGGTCTACGAGATCCGCCACGAGATCACCCCGGAGCACCGTCGCACGTTCCGTCGCAACCTGCGACGTCAGAAGTTGATCAGCCCCTGGTTCTCGGCGAACGCCGCGAAGTACCTGCGTCCCGGGTTCCACCCCGACGACACCGACACCGACGACCTGGTGAGCGAGTGGCGCGCCCGGCTCAGCGCCGTCGCGTCCTGAGCTCCTGCTCCCACAGCCGCTCGTTGCCGATGCTGACCGAGCGCCCGAGGATGAAGAACAGGTCGGACAGCCGGTTCAGGTAGCGGGCCGCCACGGTGCCGCCCCCGAGTGCGACCACACGACGTTCGGCACGGCGACAGACCGTGCGACACACGTGCAGCTGCGCGGACAGCGGTCCACCGCCCGGGAGGATGAACGAGGTGAGACCGGGCAGCGGCTCGTTCGTCTCGGCGGCCCGCTGCTCGATCCAGACCAGGTCGTCCTCGGTCACGCGGTGACGGTCCTCGACCAGCTCGGGGACGGACACGTCCGCGCCCAGGTCGAACAGCTGGTGCTGCACCGTGATCAACACGTCGCGCACGGCATCGGTGACACCGGCGCACTCGAGCGCGACACCCACGTGGGAGTTGAGCTCGTCGATGTCGCCAATGGCCTCGATGCGCTCGTCGGTCTTCTCGACCGCCGAGCCGTCGCCCAGATGCGTCGATCCGCCGTCGCCGGTGCGGGTCGTGATGCGGTTGAGGCGGATGGTCATGGTCGTGATCTCCAGTCGGGAGTCGGTGGTGGGGTCGTGCAGGAGGTCGAGCAGGCGGTTGCGGTCGTAGTGGTGCAGTGTCCGCACCGTGACGCCGGCAGCGTCGGCGAGCGCTCCGACGCTCAGTGCGGTGGTCTCGTCGTCCACGACGAGCACGGTACGACCTGACCTCGCGTCAGGTGCAAGCGTCCGATGTCGCCCACGTATCCTGCGCACATGACCGCCGTCATCGGATACTGCTGGCCACAGAGCGCGCTGCCGGGGGAGCGGGTCGACCTGTTCCTGTCCACCGACGACGCCCGCACCGTCACCGTCGAGATCGTGCGCGACGGACTCGAGCCCGAGCTCGTCTGGCGCGACGACCTCGTGACCGTCGGCCCCCAGTCCATGCCCGGCGACGCTCCGGAGCAGGGCTGTGCCTGGTCGACGACGGTGTCGTTCGAGGTCGACGAAGAGTGGCGCACCGGTCTGTACGTCGTGCGGATCGGCGACTCGGCACCGAGCGCGTGGTTCGTCGTGCGCACCGCCGTGCCGACTCCCGGCGCGCCGCTGCTGAAGCTCGCAACGAACACCTGGAACGCGTACAACGACGTCGGCGGCCGCAACCTGTACACCGGCGCGCTGCTGGCCTCGCCCCAGCGTCCACTCGCCGCGGGCTTCCTCGACAAGCCCTCGGGAGAGGGCTCCCGGGTCGTCGACGACGTCGGCGACGTGCTGAACTTCGCGATCGACCAGGAGCTGTCGCTCTGGCACGGCATGTCGGGATGGGCAGGCCAGGAGCGGCGCTTCGTCGAATGGGCCGAGGCCGCCGGCATCGACCTGGACTACGCGATCGACGCCGACCTCGACCGCCCCGACGGGGCAGCGCTGCTCGAGGGCCGTGCGCTGCTGCTGAGCATCGGCCACGACGAGTACTGGACCTGGGGCATGCGCGATCGCGTCGAGGACTTCGTCGCTGGCGGCGGCAGCGTCGCCTTCTTCTCGGGCAACACCTCGTACTGGCAGGTGCGACTCGAACACGACGACCGGGTGATGGCCGCCTACAAGCACCACTACCTCGAGGACCCGGTCATGGGCACCGACCGCGAGCACCTGGTCACCTCGATGTGGGCCGACCCGCTGACCGGTCGACCCGAGGCCGCGATGACGGGGGTCAGCTTCACCCGGGGCGGCTACCACCGGGTGCACCTGAGTGCACCGGCAGGTGCCGCGGGCTACGAGGTGCAGCGCGCGGAGCACTGGCTGCTCGAGGGCACCGACCTGTGCCGCGGTGATCTGTTCGGCACCGAGGACCGCATCGTCGGCTACGAGTGCGACGGCACCGAGATGACCGTCGTCGACGGTGTGCTCAGTGCGGCGGGCGCCGGCGCCACCCCCGAGGGCTTCACCGTCGTCGCCACCGCACCTGCGACCGCGTTCGACGAGTGGACCACCCCGTTGCCGGTCGAGGAGGGCAACGAGTACGAGCTCGAGTTCCACGCGAAGCGCCTGCTCGGTGGCGACACGGCGGAGAACATGGCGAAGCTGCGTCACGGCTTCGCCGTCGTGGGGGAGTGGAGCAACGCGGCGGGCGGCACCGTCGTCACGGTGGGCTGCACCGACTGGGCCTATGGGCTCGGTGACCCGACCGTCGGGCGCATCACTCGCAACGTGCTGCGCCGTCTCGGCGGGGTGCGAGGTCGAGCCGCCTCACCGCTCATCGACCACCTCGACGAGGTGTGGTCGTCGCTCGAGCAGCTGCTCTCCGGCCTGGACGAGTCCGAGTGGCAGCTGGCGACGGGCTGTCCCGGCTGGTCCGTGCAGGACAACGTCGCCCACCTGATCGACTACGAGTCGACGCTGCTGGGCCGACCGCGGCCCTTCCACCTCATCGATGCTCCCGAGCACGCGAAGAACCCGATGGGCGAGCTGAACGAGGTCGGTGTCGATGCCCGCCGAGGGCTGACCGGCGAGCAGGTCCTGGCGGAGTTCCTCGAGGTCGTCGCCGAACGACGGCGTCAGCTCGAACTCGTCACCGCAGCGGACCTGGCTGCGCAGACCGAGACACCCGTCGGGCCGGGCACGCTGGTCGACCTGCTGACGTTGCGCGTCATGGACACGTGGTCCCACGAGCAGGACATCCGGCGAGCACTCGGTCGACCGGGTCACGAGTCCGGGGGCGTGGTCGACACCTCGCTCGACTACTTCTCGCAGTTCCTGCCGTTCGTCGTGGGCAAGCGGGCAGCCGCACCCGACGGCGCCACGGTCGTGTTCGCGCTGGGCGAAGATCGACGCCACGTCGTCGAGGTCGTCGACGGGCGCGCACGTGTCACCGACGCGGTGCCGACCGAGCCGACGGTCGTGCTGTCCATGCCCGTCGGCACCTTCGCCGCCCTCGTCGGCGGTCGCAGCGACGCACCCGACGACGTCACGCTCACCGGCGATCAGGACCTCGGCGCCGCCGTCGTCGCGGGGATGGGCTTCATGCCGTAGGCATGCCGTCGGGAGAGCATGCCGTCGGCGTGATGTCGGGAGAGCATGCCGTCGGCGTGTGCTCGGGCCTCGCGATCAGCGGGGTCAGCGGGCTCAGCTGCAGCACCTCGGGCATGGCGGTGACGACCGGTTGGCGGCCGCTCAGCTCGATGTGGCCGTTGCGGATCGCCGAGCGCAGGTCACCCTGGCCGAACCAGAGCTGGTACAGGACCGACAGCGGTGCGTGCACGGTCGCATCGATCTCGAAGCCGGGGTCGTAGTCGCACACCGACGGTCCCTGCTGGTCGCTGACGATCCAGTAGCGGCGCCGCTGGTCGACGAAGTCGAACTCGAGGACCAGCCGCTCCTGGGTCAGCGGCGACAGGTCGAGGCGGTCGTGGACCCACCACATGAGCAGCGCTGGGTCGAGCTCGTCGGCCCGAGGGTCCTCGAACTGCCACTTCGCTCCCCACGCGCCGAGTTGCATGACGATCGGCTCGAGTTCGCGTCCGGCATCGGTGAGCAGGTACTCGTCGCCGACGTGTTCGATGACCCCGGCCTGCTCGAGCTGGCGGAGCCGCTTCGACAGCAGCGAGCGCGACAGCCCGGGGTTGCCGCGCGACAGCTCGTTGAACCGGGTCCAGCCGCAGATCAGGTCTCGCACGATCAGCAGCGACCACCGCTCGCCGAGCACCTCGACCGCTCGGGTGACCGGGCAGTACTGGCCGTAGCCCTTCAGGTCGTCGTCCTTCTCCGACATCCGTTGCAGAGCCTACGACTGCGCCCGGGCGGGTGGTCCAGATCTTGCACTCGTCGGGTGCGGACATCGTCCGTACGTTCGACATCGAGGCCCGACGAGGACGCCGGGAGAGATGAAGTGAGGACGATGATGACCATCCTGGAGCACACCCAGACCACCACCGACTGGCGCGAGGTCGCCGACGAGCTCGTGCCGATGCTCGCCGCCACGGCCGACCAGGCCGACGCCTCGGGCGAGTTCGTGGCCGATCAGATCGAGCTGCTGCGCGAGCGGCGAATGATGTCGATGCTGGTGCCGACCGAGCTCGGGGGCGGCGGTGCGAGCCACGCCGAGGCGTGCGACGTGCTGCGGGTGCTCGCCCACGGCTGCCCTGCGACGTCGCTCACCTTCGCGATGCACACCCACCTCGTGGCCGCGCAGGTGTGGCGTCACCATCGCGAGCTGCCCGCCCCGGTCCTGCCCAAGGTCGCGGCGAGCGAGCTGGTGCTGGTCTCGACCGGCGCGAAGGACTGGATCGACTCGGAGGGGCACGCCGAACAGGTCGACGGCGGGTTCAGGGTGAACGCCCGCAAGGGCCCGTCGAGCGGTGCACCCTCGGGTGACCTCCTGATCTCGAGTGTGCGCTGGGACGACGCACCCGACGGTGCGCAGGTGCTGCACTTCGCCGTGCCGTTCTCGGCGCCGGGTGTGTCGATCGAGACCACCTGGAACACCGTGGGTATGCGCGGCACCGGCTCCGAGACGGTGGTGCTCACCGATGTGTTCGTGCCGGAGGCGGCGGTGTCCCTCGCCCGCCCCGCGGGGGAGTGGCACCCGGTCTGGAGCGTGGTGCTCGGCGCGGCGATGCCGCTGATCATGTCGACCTACGTCGGCGTGGCCGAGTCCGCGGTCGAGCGTGCGATGCGGGTGATGCGACCCGGCGACGAACGTGCCGCCAGCGCGACCGCGGTCGCCCGTGCGCACCGGAGCCTTCGTACGGCACAGGA
Source organism: Actinomycetes bacterium (assembly GCA_023423475.1). Classification (GTDB taxonomy): domain Bacteria; phylum Actinomycetota; class Acidimicrobiia; order Acidimicrobiales; family Microtrichaceae; genus JAFAFN01. The sequence continues at coordinate 12,168 of JAFAFN010000215.1, forward strand.
CGCCGTCGACGCGATGGTGCGGCACTCCGAGGACCTGCACTTCGACAACGACCTCGACACCGCGGTCTCGACGCTCGAACGCAAGGTGGTCGCGGCGGACGCATGCATCGACACGGTCCGGCTCGCACTCGAGCTGGGCGGTGCCGCCTATTCGAGCGCCCCGGGGCTCGGTCGCCTGATGCGCGACGTGCTCGGCGCGTCGCACCACCCGTTGCCCGCCGCGGCCCAGGAGCAGTTCTGCGGCCGGGTGGCGCTGGGACTGCCGCCGGTCTGACCCGGCAGCAGCCCCTGCTCCCGGCCGTCACCCGATCGGACCGGGGCGCGGATCCAGGACGACCCCGGGGCAGGTGTAGCCCGCAGCGGAGAGGTCGCGGCAGAAGGTCCCTGCCGCGACCCTCCAGCGTCCGTCGATCAGGAGCAC
>JAFAFN010000269.1 GCA_023423475.1 Actinomycetes bacterium
CCGGGATTGATCCGCAACAGGACCTTCGGAGCGGTCGCCCCGCCGTCGACGAGCATCTCGAGCCGATCGAGCTCGTCGTCGGAGTCGACGATGATGCGTCCGACGCCGACCTGCAACGCACGGGCGAGCTCGGCGGTGGACTTGTTGTTCCCGTGCAGCACCAGGCGGTCCGCCGGCACGTCCGCGGCGAGGGCGATCTCGAGCTCGCCGAGCGTGGCGACGTCGAGCCGCATGCCCGCAGCGTGCGCGAGGCGGGCCATGGCGCGGCACAGGAAGGCCTTGGTGGCGTAGATCGCCCCGTCCGGACCGAAGACCGACACGGCCTCGTCGCAGCGAGCGACGAGCTGGGCCTCGTCGTAGACGAACACGGGCGTGCCGAACTCCTCGGCCAGCTCGAGCAGATCGACACCGCCGATGCTCAGGCGGCCGTCCTCCGCAGCGAGGGCCGAGCTCGGCAACAGGTCGAAGGGCAGGGGCGAATCGCGGTGGTCGGTCACGGGTGACCCTCCGCCTCAGAGCTGCTCGGGCGCGTCGACGCCCAGCAGGTCGAGCCCCACGCGCAGGCCGGCACCTGCTGCGTCGGCCAGCCACCAGCGCGCCTGGCGAAGTGGCTCGGGCACGTCATCGCGCAGGATCGGGCAGTCGTGGTAGAAGCCGTGCACGGCACCGGCGAGCTCCCTCACCCACGTCGTCACCTTGTGTGGTGCGCGCTCACGGGCGGCCAGCTCGACGACGTCGGGCAGGACGAAGAGCTGACGCAGGATCTCGAGCTCGCGCTCATGGGTCAGCAGGCTCAGGTCGACCTGGTCGAGCGGCAGGCGCTCGATGCCGCGTTCGGCGGCGACGCGACCGATCGAGTTGATCCGGGCGTTCGCCATCTGCACGTAGAACACGGGGTTCTCGTTCGACTGCGTCACGATCAGGTCGAGGTCGACCGTCTGTGGCGAGTCGACGGACTGCAGCAGGTACGTGAGACGGACCGCGTCGACGCCGACCTCGTCGAGCAGGTCCGACAGGGTGATCAGATTGCCGGACCGCTTCGAGATCTTGACCTCTTCGCCGTCACGCTCGAGACGCACCAACTGTGTGATGACGACCTCGAGGTCGTCGGGGTCGTGACCCAGCGCCTGCACCGCGGCGCGCATACGTGCGACGTAGCCGTGGTGATCCGCACCCCACACGTTGACGAGCAGCTCGAACCCACGAGCGAACTTGTCGCGGTGATAGGCGATGTCGGGCAGCAGGTAGGTGAACTCGCCGTCGCTCTTGACGAGCACGCGGTCCTTGTCGTCGCCGAAGTCGGTCGAGCGCAGCCAGACGGCGCCGTCCTCGTCGTACACGACGCCCCGCTCGCGCAGGTCGGCGAGCGTCACCTCGATCGCTCCGGTGTCGACCATCGCCCGCTCGGAGAACCACGTGTCGAAGTGCACGTTGAGGCGTTCGAGCGTGAGGCGCTGGTCCTCGAGCGCGTGGGCGTAGCCCCACTCGAGGGGGTCGGCGCCGTCGGGCATGAGCTCGGCCCAGTCGATGATGTACTGCCCCTGGTAGCCGCCCTCTGCAGGCTCCTCGTCGGCCTTGCGAGCGGCGAGCGAGTCCGCGTAGGTCTGCATCTGGACGCCGCGGTCGTTGATGTAGAACTCGCGCGACACCTCGTGACCGGTGAACTCGAGCAGGCGGCCGAGCGTATCGCCGTAGGTCGCGCCACGGGCATGACCAGCGTGCACCGGTCCGGTCGGATTCGACGACACGAACTCGATCATGACCTTGCGGCCAGCGCCGATGTCGGAGCGCCCGTAGTCGGCGCCTGCAGCGGTGACCGCCGGCACCAGGTCGTGCAGCCAGGTGTCGTCGAGTCGGAAGTTCACGAAGCCGGGGCCGGCGATCTCGACCGCGAGCACGTGAGCTGGAAGGTCCGCGGTGAGGCGCTCGACGATCTCCTGGGCGAGGTCTCGTGGCGGACGACCGGCTGCCTTGGACGACGTCAGTGCAATGTTGGAGGAGAAATCACCGTGCTCGCGGCGTGCCGGCTGCTCGAGGTGGATCTCGGCGGGCGGCTCCAAGCCGATGTCGATGAGGCACCGACGCAGTGCGTCGGTGAGGTCGTTGCGCATGGTCACCCAGTGATGCCGGAGGCGGGAAGGTCGGCGCAGCGATGGTAACGTCTGCGACCCGGGCTCCCGTAACCGGTTCGACCGGGACCGCGACCCACAGTGCGCCCTCGTAGCTCAGGGGATAGAGCATCGGCCTCCGGAGCCGTGTGCGCAGGTTCGAATCCTGCCGAGGGCACGCACGCCGTCACCGGCGACCGCCGAGACCAGTCGGACCGGTAGAGCTACCGATGGGCCGATCGAGCTGCTCAGCGTGGGGCGAGTCCGAACTTCTGGCAGTCGCGCAGCAGGTCGCCGTTGGCGGTGACGATGCCGTACAGGCTCGAGCCGGGCTCGGCCGGCCAGGTACCGGCGGCCGAGCACTCGTCGTTCAGCAGCGACCCGACGTTCTGAACCTCGCCGACGGCCCGGTCCTGGATGAGCCTGCGTCCCTCGTGCTCCCCCACTTGCGTGGCGAGGCAGGCGGCTCCACCCGTGGCGACCAGGCGGACCCGGTCGAACGGAGGTGTCAGGTTGAACAGCACTGCGTTCCCGACCACGAGCGAGCCGGTGAACTCTCCTCCCGGCGTCTCGAACTGGAAGGTGCAACGTGCGGACGGCCCCGACGGGCTGGTCTGCTGCACCAGGAGCAGTCCGTACGGCAGGTCGGCTCCGCCGCCCTTCGGCCCGAAGGTCCGCCAGCGACCGTCTGCCGTGAAGCAGCCGGTCGCAAGGAGCGCGACGGACAGCAACAAGATGCACATGCACTGGGATCGGACACGTCGTCGTCGCACGCTGGACTCCTCACCTGATGGGTGGACGACCGGGGACTGCATCAGACCGGCACCAACTCCCGCACGTCACGAGTGTCACGCCTGCCGCAGGTTCGGTCAACCTGTTGCGACCACAGACGAGTTTCGGCTCCGGAGCCGTGTGCGCAGGTTCGTCTCCTGCCGAGGGCACGCCGACGCTGGGATCGGATCGGTTCAGCCGTTTGGCGCGTCGATGGTGAGGCTGCCGACGGAGAAGGCGCTCACTGATCGATCGACACAATCGGGCTGTGGTCGATTCACCCATGGAATCGACAGCTCCTCGAGGAGCTCCGAGAGATCCGAACCCGCGGGGACCGCGACAGGTGGTTCGGCAGGGCTCAGCGGCGAACCACCGAGGCTCAGCGCGGCGCCGTCGACCACGACGACCGGCGTTGCATCCTCGGAAGCGAAGTAGAGCAGCGCCTCGGTGGCTTCGTCCCAGCCCACCAGCTGTGCCGGCCAGAGGGGAATGTGGCGGCCGCCGCTGCTGTCCACGACCGAGACACAACCGTCAGCAAGGCTCAGTGTTCCCTCGAGACCAGATTCTGCCCCGGTCGGCGGATTCGACGTGACGGCCAGATCTCCGAACGGTCGCTCGGTCGGGACCTCGTCAGCGGTGACATCTCCATCAGATCCATCAGAACACGACAGCGGCACCGCGGCGCAGAACAACACGGCGAGCGCGAGCACCCGTCGACGTGCCGAGGATGACGCTGACCAGCGCGAGCGTCAGGATCCCCTCGACGACGACACCCGTCATCGGCGAGATGTCCGGCCCGAGGTGTGACGCACCGGGGCGCACCCGGTCGAGCAACAGCTGCAGCGTGCCGGCAGCGGCGAACGCGCCGATCGCCTGGGCGACCAGGTAGCCGGGTAC
>JAFAFN010000189.1 GCA_023423475.1 Actinomycetes bacterium
GTGTTCACCAGGAGCTTCGGTCGGATGGTGCCGGCGACGAGGGCCACGACGACGAGCGGGAGGATCTCGGAGCGCAGCACGAAGATGGTCGAGGCGGGCTCGTCGCTCCAGAGCACGCTCAGCCCCGCCCAGATCACGAAGCCGAGCAGCGGCAGGCTGATCGGGATGCGGACGAGGCGTTCGGTCGGTGTGATCACCAGCACGCACAGGCCGATCGCCGGGAGGACGTACGAGGGCACCGAGCCCGGCACGTTGAGCAGGACCTCGAAGGGCATGAGCGCCACCACGAGGTACAGCACCACGAAGCACGGCGCGAGCACGTCGACGAGCGGCGTTCGCTGCTCGACGCGCACCGCGGTCGACGGCGCGGCCAGGACGCGACTCATGTGACCCGCTGGGCGCCGAGCTCCTCGAGGGAGCCGGCGAGGCCGGCGGAGTCGCCCTCGAGGGTGATCACCCAGCGTCCGAGCACGAAGGTGTCGTCGCCGGCCTCGGCCGTCGCGTGCGCGGCGGCGTCGCGTTGGGCCTCGGTGCCGAACTCCGACACCCGCAGCGCACCGGTCGACTCGGCGCCGGGACAGCCGGGCGGGCCGACCAGGTAGGCGAAGCCGAACGCCCGACCGACCCCGTCGCCATCGAGCTCGGTCGCGACCGAGCAGACACCGACGCCCGAGGACGAGATCGCGGTCCACAGCTCGTCGAAGCGGGTCGCGACGAACGGCGCATCCAACTCGGCGTCGTCGGTGCCGCCGTCGAGCGTCACCAGGAACGGGTCGTACGGCCAACCGCAGTCGGCGTCGATCATCTCGTCAGCCATCGTGGGGTTCCACATCATGGCGGAGTGGCCGGCGTGCACATCCACGCAGGCCGGATTCGCCGTCGCGCCGTCAGTGGCGCCGTCAGTGGCGCCGTCGGTGGTCGCCCCGGCGGTGGTGGTCTCGGTGGTGGCGTCGTCCGAGCCGGTGCAGCCACCGGCGAACACCGCGAGGACCATGACGCAGGCGGCGCCCAGTCGCACGGGCGACACGCGGGAGGATCTCACCGGATCAGCGTATCGTGGCAGCCTCTCGCTGCGACCCCCACCGGCGAACGACGGGAGCCCTGCCGAGGCGCCGTGGGACCCCGCCGCTACCATCCCGCCCGTGACGCGACGACGGATGACCGACGGCCCTTCCGCACCCCGGACCCGCACGCTCGCGGTGCTCGCCACGATCGGCGCGCTGGCGGCGCTGGTCGCCTGCTCGGACGACGACGGCGGCGATGCAGGCGGCGCGGGAGAGGTGCCCGAGGACGTCCGAGCCGAGCAGTGCCTGGTCCGGGTGCACGGACGCAGCGACACCGGCGCGCCGGCGAAGCTGGTCGACGGCGTGGCCGAGCTCGCCCCGGACGCGAACGAGGCGTTCGACGGTGGGGGCAGGGTCTGGATCTACGACACCGACGTCTCGTCGGCGGCGGCCCGCGATCAGATCGTCGAGGTCATCGACGAGGTCGGGTGCGAGCAGGTCGTGGTATACGGCTTCAGCAACGGCGCGGCGTTCGTGGCCAAGCTGGTCTGCGACGGGGAGACCTTCGATGGGCGACTGCGTGGTGTCGTGGTCGACGACCCCGTGACCGATGACAGCTCACCGGAGTGCGCTCCGGCCGACGGGGTCGAGGTCGCCCTCTACTGGACCGGCGGGCTGACCGAAGGGGTCGCGGGCGCTTCGTGCGAGGAGCTCGGCTGGACCTGCGCCGGCGGTGACGAGCTCGTCGGCATCGAGGAGTTCGGTCGACGTCTCGGTGTCGAGGCGCAGCAGAGCCCCTACGACGAGCATCGGCCGTACCTCGACGCACCCGAGCTCACGGAGTGGCTCGCGGCCTGACGACCCCGGTGGCACGGCCCTGCGGCAGGGCCCCGCCGGAACTCCGAATTCTGTTCAAGTTCTGGGCCGCTGGTTCCGATGACCCATGCGTGCTGATGACCCGCCGCTCGTCGACCTCCGTCCGCATGCGATCGCTCTCGGCGTTCGCGATCGCTGCACTCGCCGTGGTGCTGGCCTCGTGCAACACGACGCCGCCGCCCCCTCCGCCCACGACGTTGAAGCCGAAGCCACCGAAGGTGCTCATCCCCACGACCACGGTCCCGGTGCGTCCGACGGTGTCGTCGGTGCCAACGACCGCTCCCGTGCCGACGACGGCGCCGACCAGCCCGACGACCACGCCGCCCGCCACCGGCGGGGTGAACGGGCTCAGCGTCGACCTGTCCCGCATCCCGGCAGCACGTGCGGGCGCCTCGGTGCAGCGCATCAGCCCCGCGGGCTACTCGAAGACCGCCGGTGACGGCAGCGCCCAGTTCCGGATCAACTGCTCGTACTCGCACATGGGCTTCAACGACCCGATCGTGTTCCCGGGTCGGACCGGCGCGAGCCACCTGCACATCTTCTTCGGCAACACCGCGGTCGACGCGAACACCACGCCGACGTCGGTGCGCTCCGAGGGCAACTCGACCTGCACCGGCGGCACGGCCAACCGCTCCGCCTACTGGGCACCTGCGGTGATCGACACCGCGACGGGTGCGCCGGTGATCTCGGACGCGAACCAGACCGACCGCGAGCACTTCCTGCAGGTCTATTACAAGACCGGCTACGACGGCGTGCTGCCCCAGACGGTCCGCAACTTCCCGACGGGGCTCCGCATGATCGCCGGCTCGGCGACGTCCACCGGCCCGCAGCACCGCATCGTCACCTACTCGTGCAACAACGATGCCGGCGTCCAGCTCGTCACCGGGACCTCGTTCCCGTCGTGCAGCCCCGGTCAGATCCTCGTCATGTCGATCATGTTCCCGCAGTGCTGGGACGGCGTGAACCTGGACTCGCCGAACCACAAGTCGCACATGGCCTACGGCGCCGGATGGCCCGACAAGGGCTGCCCGTCGAGCCACCCGGTGCCGCTCGCACAGATCACCCAGAACTTCCGCTACCGGGTGCCAGCCTCGGGCATGGCCAACTGGCGACTCGCCAGCGACATGTACTCGGGTCCCGCGGGCTACTCCGGCCACGCGGACTGGATGAACGGCTGGGATCCCGCGGTCTTCCAGCGGGTCGTCGACAACTGCTACCGCGGTGGCTTCGACTGCCGGATGAACCTGCTCGGCGAAGGCAACGCACTGACCTGAGGCCCTTCGGGCCCGTCGCCGGAAACCCCTGAGAAGTCGCAGGGGGAACGATGGAACCGTTGGATCCGCAGGTAGCCTGAGGCTCCCACGTCGACCGCGAGATCGCGGTCGCTGACCGGCGGAGACCCGCCGACGAGGAGCAGCATGGAGCTCGCGTTCCTGACCAATGCGGTCCGGCGCTACTTCTGGATCGTCGTGCTCGGTGCGGTGCTCGGCGCCCTGCCGGGTGTGTACCTCAGCCTCACCTCCGAGGAGCTGTACGAGTCCCGCGCGGTGCTGCTGATCGCGCCGCCCACCCAGGCCCGCGCGACGTCCGACACCTACCAGGGTGACCCCGACCGCTACGTCGCGGGTGAGCTGAGCGTGCTCGAGTCCCTGTCGGACCGCGTCTCGGAGTCCATCGAGGGCGAGTCCGCCGCTGATGTGGGTGCGAACGTCACCTTCGAACAGCAGCCCCTCACCGACGTCGTCGTCGTGATCGCGAAGGCAGCGACCCCCGAGATGGCGCAACAGATCGCGCAGGGCTACGCGGACGAGTACCTGGCCGTGGTCAGCGAACAGCTCGAAGCCACTGCGGCGCCGGCGGTGAAGGCGGCAGACGACGAACTCCAGCTACTGGCCGACGACATCGAGATCGTCGATGACCAGATCGAGGAGAAGCTCGCCCCGTACCTCGTTCCTGGCGCGGTCGACGCCGTGCCCACGGTGGAACAGGTCGCGCCGGCGCTCGCCTCGCAGAAGGCGGCCTTGCTCGCACAGTCGACGGAGCTCGAGGCGACCCTGAGCGACCTCAAGGCCGGTCAGCGGGTGACGAGCCGAGTCGTCCGCCCGGCGAACCTGCCGACCGAGCCGGTCGGCTCGTCGAGTCGCATGTTGGTGGTGCTGGGCGCGGTCGCCGGCGGCTTCCTCGGACTGCTCGCCGCGGTCGTCGCCGCCCGGCTGTCGCGCAGCGTGCTCGACGACGAGCAGGCGGAGGAGATCCTCGGCCACGACATCGCGGGCACGATGCCCGAGTGGCCCGAGCTCGCCGCGGACCGCGGTGCCGTGCTCGCCGAGCCGGGTACCGAGGTCGAGGTGTTCCTCGACGGGCTCGGCGTGCGGGTCGAAGCGGTCGGCCAGGGCGCCGGCACCGTCACCGCGGTGGTCTGCGGTGTCCGCTCCAGCGCCGGCACCTCGACGCTGTCGATGGCGCTCGCCCTCCAGCTGGCCTCGCCCGAGGTCACCGTGCTGCTCGTCGACGCGGATCGTCACCACCCGGAGGTCACCGACCTGCTCGGCGACGCCGGTGGTCGGGCCGACGTCGAGGTCGTCGACACCAACGTCAGCAACCTGCAGTTCGTGACGCTCGCCGGCCTGACGACGCTCGCCTCGGCGCTCAGCGGGGACCGCCGACCCAACGCCGAACTGCAGCTGTCGGTCGCCAGCACCTACGCCGATGTCGTGATCGTCGACGGCGGTGCGCTCATGGGCTCGGCCTCGACGGTGCAGCTCACCCGGGCATGCGACGTCGTGGTGCTCGCCGTGCCGCGACGCCAGAGCATCCGTGGCCTCGAGAGCGTGTCGAACGAGCTGCGCTCGCGGGACCACCTGCTGCCGGTGTGGGTGCCCGCATCTGCCAAGGAGTCCACCGACGCACCATCGGTGACGGCCCCGGAGC
>JAFAFN010000327.1 GCA_023423475.1 Actinomycetes bacterium
GTTGTACTCCCACGCCGTGTTCGCCCCGGCAGGCACCCGACTCGTCGCGGTGTCGGGCCAGCTGAGCGTCGACGAACGCGGCGACACCGTGCACGCCGACGACTTCGAGTCGCAGATGACCCAGGTCTTCTCGAACCTCCGCCGGGTCCTCGTCGCAGCTGGCGGCGACCAGTCGAGCCTGCTCAAGATGACGACCTACCTAACCCACCCGGACCTCGTCGAGCGCTTCTACGCACACAGGGTCGGCCTCTTCGCCGACTGGTTCCCCGACGACGTGCACCCGGGCAACACGCTGCTCGTCATCTCACGACTCGTTCGCCCCGAGTTCATGATCGAGGTCGAAGCCCTCGCTGCCGTTCCGGACATGCCGGCGACATGACGCTCCAACCGCACCAAGGACGCATCTCGGGTTCGCAGTACCTGCCGATGACGCCCGACAACGTCACCTGGGGCTGGCTGCCGAACGCGCTCAGCCGGCCATCGGCTCGGGTCAATTCCGGTGACACGATCACCATCGACACGGTCTCCCACGAAGGGCTGATGGACGACCAGGGCCGCGATCCCGACGCGTTCTTCGCCCGCTTTGGAGTGGACAGCTGCGACGTGCTCGACGACGGCCGTGACATCGCTGCGACGCTGGAGCGAACCCTGGGTGACGGCCCACACCTGATCAGCGGCGCCGTCGCCGTCAACGGCGCGACGCCGGGCGACCTGCTCAAGATCGACGTCCTCGAGCTACGGCTGCGGGCCGACTACGGAGTCGTCTCGAGCCGCCACGGTCTCGGCTCCCTTCCCGGCGAATTCCCCGAGACGCCTCCCAAGCAGGAGGGTGCAGGCCGCGAACACCCCGAGCTGTTCCACCACGTCTCCACGTTCACACCGGTGGACGAGCTCAACGGTCGCCACTACGGACTCATGGACCGCCACGGCGGCGCTCCGGTCCGTTTCCCCCTGGATCCCTTCATGGGGGTCATGGCTGTCGGCTCCTCGACCGAGGAACCGGTCCATTCGACTCCTCCTGGTCCCCACGCCGGCAACATCGACGTGAAGCACCTGATCGCCGGATCCACGCTCTACATCCCGGTGCAGGTCGACGAAGCGATGTTCGCCACCGGCGACCCCCACTACGCGCAGGGCAACGGTGAGATCGCGCTCACCGCGATGGAGGCATCGCTGCGCGGCACCTTCCGCCTGTCCGTCATCCGACGGGCCGAGGCGGCCACCATCCTTGGAGCGTTGTCCGAACCGTTCGCCGAGAACGACACCGAGTGGATCGTGATCGGCATGCACGTCGATCTCGGCGAGGCGATGCGCGCTGCGGTGCGCAGCGCCATCTCCTTCCTCGAGACCACCCAGGGCATGGACCGCGCCACCGCGTACGCCTACCTCAGCGCGGCGGGCGACTTCGAGGTCACCCAGGTCGTCGACAGGGTCCAGGGAGTGCACTGCCGGATCCGCAAACGCGACTTCCGACAGCCCGTCTGAGCCCGTCCACCCGCGCCTCGTCCCATCTCTCGTCAATCAGTTTGGAGAACACATGTCAGTACTGCGACTCGGTTACATCGGCCTGCGATCCACCCACGCGGCGGCATGGTCGGAGTTCGGCACGAACGTGCTGGGCATGCCGCTCGGGGCAGCGCCCGACGGCGACACCGTCCGGCTGCGGCTCGACCGACGACCGTTCACCCTGTCCGTCACCAACGCTGCTGAGTCCGGGCTGGACTACCTCGGCTGGGAGACCCCTGACACCGTCTCGATCGATGACGTGTGCGCCCGTCTGGACTCCCTCGGAGTCGAATGGACACGCCTCGACCCGGCGACCTGCCTCGACCGCGGCGTCGACGAAGCCATCCGGTTCGTCGACCCGTTCGACTACACCCACGAGGTCTACGCAGGCACCCGGGCGCTCGCCATGCCGCTCCGACCGACCGGTATGTGCAGCGGTTTCGACGGTCTCGGCCACGTCTTCCTGCTCGTGTCCGACACGCCGAAGGCCGAGCAGTTCTTCATCGACGCGCTCGGCTTCCACGTGAGCGACCGGCTCGACTTCAAGATGGGTGAACACCCCTTCGAACCCGGCGACACCCCGACGAACACCTCGTTCCTATCGACCGGCACACGCCACCACGCGCTCGCCGTCTCGCAGGGACCACCGGAGGCGGACAACCACGGCCTCGCCCACCTGATGATCCAGGTCAACGAACTCGACGACCTCGGATTCGCATTCGACCAGGGCGTCGAACGAAAGGCACTCATGACCACACTCGGCCGACACACCAACGACAGGATGCTGTCGTTCTACCTGCACGCGCCCGACGGCACGACCATCGAGTACGGCTGGGGCGGCAACATGACCCCCGAGCTCGACAGCATCCCCCGCTACGACCGATCCACCGAGTGGGGCCACCGTCCCGTCGAGGGCGGAGTCGTCCGATGACCAGCATCGACAACATCGCCACCGGCGACACCCAGGCCGACGCCGAGGACCTCGAGATCTACGAGCTCGCCGTCCGCCCCCCACGCGCCAAGGGCTCCCGACCGTGGGAGCCCTACCTCGAGGCCGAACTCGGCTTCCGCAACCACTGGTATCCCGCGTTCTTCAGCGCCGAGCTCGCCGCCGCAGACGTGAGCGAC
>JAFAFN010000398.1 GCA_023423475.1 Actinomycetes bacterium
GCCCGAGATGTCGTGGATGCGGCTGACCCAGCCGAGCACCTCGACACCCACGTGGGTCGCGAGCAGCTTGCGGGCCACCGCGGCCGCCGCCACCCTGCCGATCGTCTCCCGCGCCGAGGCACGTCCACCGCCGGCGACCGCCCGGATCCCGTACTTCGCCTCGGTCGACCAGTCGGCGTGCGACGGGCGGTACAGGTCGGTCATGTTGTCGTAGGCGCCGGAGCGTTGATCCGCGTTGCGGACCAGCAGGGCGATGGGGGAGCCGAGGGTCACGCCGTCGTACACACCCGAGAGGATCTCGACCCCGTCGGCCTCGTTGCGCTGGGTCACCAGCCGGCTCTGACCGGGCCGTCGACGATCCAGGTCGGGCTGGATGTCGGCCTCGGACAGCGGGAGCCTCGGCGGGCACCCGTCGATGACCACGCCGACCCCGGGTCCGTGCGACTCGCCGAACGTCGTGATGCGGAACAGGCGGCCGCTGCTGGAACCCATGGGCGCCAAGTATGCCAGCGCCGCACCGGGACGCCGTCCGAGTAACCCGCAGCGACACCGGCGTCCACATCTCATGCGGGACCCGGTTCGTGCCGATGGTGCAGCGATGACCTCGACACACGCGCCCGGCGTCACCACCTCGGTGACCGATCCGGTCGCCGGCGACCACGACGAGCACCACCGTGCCGGCGACGCCACGCCTGCGGGGTCGTTCGACACCGGGTCGCCGCGATGGGCGCGACGCTTCGCCGTGCACGCCCTGCTCGTGCTGCTGGCGCTGGTGGGACTCGTCGTCGTCGTGGACCGGGGCGCGTCCGTGATCACCGACGAGGGCGCCGTGATCACCCAGACGGCGGTCATCTCAGAGGGTGACTGGACCCAGCCGGAGACGTGGCGGATCCACCGACCGTTCGCCGAGATCGACCCGGACGCCGTGTACGTACCGCTCGAGCTCTCCGACATCGCCGGCGACTCGTACCTGCCCTACGCCAAGCACCCCGCCTACCCCGTGCTGCTCATGCCGGCCTGGGAGGCCTTCGGCCACCGCGGGATCATGCTGGTCTCGGCCCTGTCCGCATGGCTCGCCGCGGTCGCCGGCGCGCTGATCGCCCGGCGGATCCGCCCCGGGCTCGAGGTGCCCACGCTCTGGATCCTCGGCGTGGGCAGCCCGCTGATCTTTGACGCCGCGGTGATCATGGCGCACGGTCTCGCCGCAGCGCTGATGGGCTTCCTGGTCCTGACGGCGTCGACGCTGCTCGACCTGCCCCAGCGGCGCGCCGTGCGCGGACCACGAGCGGCAGCGGCCGTCGCGGGCATGGCAGTGCTGACCGTGCTGCTGGTCATGATGCGCTCCGAAGGGTTCCTGGCCTCGATCGCCCTCGCCGCAGCGCTCGGACTCGGAGCGCTGCGTCGCGACACCAGCGCACGCGCCGGCATCCGGATCCGGGGCAGCCTGGCGGTCGCCTCGGTCGTCGTCGCCATCGCCGGCGTGTTCGCCTATCTCCTCGACGGCCGGCTCGCCGCCGCCCTCGTGGGCGACGGCGACACCGCGCCCTACCGAATCCAGTCGACCGGCACCTTCATCGGCGGCCGCATCAGCGCGTTCAGTCGCAGCATCCTGCAACCGGCGGCGCCGCTGTCCATGGCGTCGTCGTCCTTGCTGATGGTCGCCTGCCTCATGGTGATCCTCGCCGCGGTCCAGCTCCGCCGAGGCGCCGCGGCCCGCGACCGCGGTGAGCCGGTCGAGTGGCAACCCATCGTCCTGTTCGCCGCCATCGCCGCGGTCTGCGCCGTCGGCCGCGCGTTCCTCGAGCCGTCCCTGATCATCGGACTCGTCCCGGCCTTCCCGTTGCTCGTCGCCGGCCTCATCGGACTTCGGCGGACCGACCTGCGCTCGCCACTGGTGCGGGTGTGCGTCATCACCACGGTGCTCGCATCGCTGGCCATCTGGGGCACCAGCTACGCCATCGGCGGCGGCGCCGAGTGGGGCGGCCGCTTCTACCACCTGCTGCTGCCCGTGATCGTCCCGGTCGCCGTGGTCGGCCTCGATCGGCTCCTGCACGCGCTCCCTGCCACGTCGCTCGCTGGACGATCCGTGTCGCCGAGGACCCTCGTGGTGGGTTGTGCCATCGTCCTGACCGCGTCGATCGGCCTGGTCTGGGTGCGCTACTCCATCGGGACGAGGGACTGGACGAAGATGATCCTCGCCGAGGGGCTCAGCGCCGCCGAGGCGTCGACACCGCCCGACGACGGCGGGCTGCCGCTGATCGTCACCGACGTCCGCGGGATCCCGCGCATGGCGTGGTCGCACATCGGGCAGGTCCGCTACCTGCGGGTGCCCGAACCGGAGCTGCTGGCGCCGCTGCTCGAGCGCCTCGCGACCACCGACGTGGGCACCGTCAACGTCGTGGTGTCCCCGCAGCAGCCACTGCCGGACGCCTCGCTGCAGGACTGGGAGGTGGTCGCTCGCCGAGGCGACCCCGCCACCACCTACACCTTCGTGGAGCTCCGTCGTCGGTGACGCGCTGACGCGGTGACGCCCGTCCGGCGTCTTCCGAACGCCTGTTCGGTCGGGTAGTGTTCCGACGAATGGCTCCACCACCAGCGAAGACGTCCGTCGCGCCGACCCCCAACGCTGCAGCGCCGAAGAAGACGTCGACGAAGCGACGTACGACGCACCACCCATCGGACCGGATCGTCATCCAGGGAGCGCGTGAGCACAACCTGTGCGACGTGTCGCTCGACCTGCCGCGCGACCAGCTGGTCGTGTTCACCGGTCTGTCCGGCTCGGGCAAGTCCTCGCTCGCGTTCGACACCATCTACGCCGAGGGCCAGCGTCGCTACGTCGAGTCGCTGTCGTCCTACGCGCGCCAGTTCCTCGGACAGGTCGACAAGCCCGACGTCGACGTCATCGAGGGCCTGTCGCCGGCCATCTCGATCGACCAGAAGTCCGCGTCGCGCAACCCCCGGTCGACGGTCGGCACCGTCACCGAGATCTACGACTTCCTCCGGCTGCTGTACTCGCGTGCCGGCACCCCGCACGACCCGGAGACGGGCGAGGCGCTGGTCCGCCAGACACCCCAGCAGATCGTCGATCGCATCCTGCAGCTGTCCGAGGGCACCAGGTTCCAGGTGATCGCCCCGGTCGTGCGCGGCCGCAAGGGCACCTACGAGCAGGTCTTCGTCGACCTGGCCAACCAGGGCTTCGGTCGCGTGCGCGTCGACGGCGACGTGTACGACCTCCCGGTCCAGCTCGAGCTCGCCCGCTACGAGCAGCACACGATCGAGGTCATCGTCGACCGTCTCGTGCTGCGTGACGGCATCGAGCGACGTCTGACCGACTCGATGGAGACCGCGCTCGGCCTCGCCGAGGGTGTCGCACAGATCGAGCTCATGCCCGACCGCGACGCCCCGGAGGGCACCGAGAGCGAGCTGCTGACCTTCTCCGAGAAGCTCGCCCGACCCTCGGACGGCAAGTCCTTCGAGGAGCTGGCGCCCCGCAACTTCTCGTTCAACACGCCGTATGGCGCCTGTCCCGCCTGCGACGGCCTCGGCACGATCTTCGAGGTCGACCCCGAGCTCGTGGTGCCCGACGACGAGCTCTCGGTCGCCGAGGGCGCACTCGCGCCATGGGCG
>JAFAFN010000479.1 GCA_023423475.1 Actinomycetes bacterium
GTGCTGCACCGTTCGCTTGACCTGAGGGTCGTCCGGCCAGCGGTGCAGCCGGTGCATGCACCGGACTCGAGCCCATCGCGCCGCTCGCCGTCGGGCTCGATGGATTGGACGGGGAGGCGTTCGGAACTTCGTCCCGGAACAGGTGGGCGGCCTTCTCGTTGGCCGGATCTGCCGCGTAGTACCCCTCGTAGTAGTACTGCTGCCTCGCGAGGCCGGGAGTGCCGATCAACGCCGTCCCCATGATGCGGGCGCCGTGTTGTTGCAGCTGCTCGACGGTGCTGAGCAGCGACTTCCTCGACGTTCGCCCGGACCGCACCACCAGGATCACGTGATCCACGACAGGCAGCAGGTCGATCGCGTCGTTCGCGACCTCGACCGGGCTGGTGTCGACGATCACCGTGGCACCTTCCGCGACGGCCTCGGAGATGAGCGACTTCGCGGCGTCGGCGAGGCCGACCACCTCTTTGCCGGGGGCGCCGCTCGGCGCCACGTAAAGGTGCTCGTGAGAGGTGGGATGCACGATCTGTTCGAGTGTCGGACGCTCGACGTCGAGTCGTGCGTGCTCTCGAATGCCCGGCGCCGCGGGGACACCGGCCAGCCGGTGGATCGAGGGTCGTCGGAAGTCGCCTCCGACCACGAGGGTTCGCTCCCCCGCCTCGGCCAGCGCGAGTGCTGTGACCGTCGTCGTGGTCGACTTGCCCTCGGACGGCGAAGCCGACGTGACCATGAACGCTCGGGGTACTCGCCCGTCGGGCCCTGCATCCGATTGCACGAACTGGATTGCGGAACGGATCCGGCGGTACGGCTCGGCCCAGGCGCCCTCGATCCGCAACGTGCCATCCTCGGCCCTGGGCAGCCGGCGCGGGGAGAAGTAGCCGACCTCTGCGAGCACGGGGAGCTCGACGGCCGCCACGAGCTCGTCGCGGGTGTCGATCCGAGGGAACAGACGCTCGACGGCCAGGACGAGGCCGACGGCCAGCGCCAGACCGAACACGCCCAGCAGACCGATGCGGAACGGCAGTCCCGTGGGCACCGGCAGCAGGTCCGATGTTGCATCGACGGCCGGGTCCGGTCCGAGCGTCGAGTACGGCAGCACCCGCTGATCGCTCAGTCGCTGCTGACGCAGCAGCTGCTGCGCGTTGGCGACGTCATCCTGCAGCGTCTGCCGCTCCGCGGTCAGGATCGGGTCGACCGGTAGACCGGGGATCCCGAGCGATCGGTCGGTGACCTGCGGATTCCTCTCGTCGAAATCCGCGAGTCGAGCGACGGCGTCATCTACTTGCTGTTGATACTGAGCGAGCGTCTCCTGTTGTGCGGCGACCACGTCGCCGTTGATCTCGTCGAGGAAGGCATCGACGAACGCGGTGACGCGCTTCTGAGCGACCGCCGGGTCGGTGTTCGTCGACGACACGACGATCGAGTTGGTGTCGGTGTCCGCCACCGCCACGACCTTCGATGCCGCGCCCGGTTCACCGAGCGCCTCGGAGGCCGCAGCGGCGATGTCACCGCGGGTGACCCGCAGCGCGTCCTGTTCGACTCCCCCGCTCGAAGCCCCTGGAGTGGCGATGATCAGCTGGCTGACCTTGAAGCGGGTGATGGCGTCGCCTTCGGGGGCCAGAGCCGCCGAGAGCGCTCCTGCCAGGGCACCCAGCACCAGCCCAGCGAGCAACACGGGCCACCGCCGCCGAAAGACGGCGCGCACCTTCGTCACGGCGCTCCTTGAACGTTCACCAGGACAGGCTACCGATGCCCGTCGGCCATATACCCATCAGACCGAACCGATTTCGTCTTGCGTCACGAGGTCGTCAGCTGCAACAGCCGGACGCCACCACTTCGAAGCCGGCACCGCGAAGGCGAGGAAGAGCACGGGCAGCATCTGTGATCGCTGCCGGGCAAGAATGCCGGCGTTGCCGATGCTGGAGAACGCCACCACGAACATGAGGCTGTACAGGGCGCCGTAGATCAGGATCGGCCGGCGCCACGCCGAGACGGGCCAGAAGCGGAGGCGTTTCCAGGACATGGCGAACAAGACGCCGATCAGCGCTGCCTCACCTGCCGAGATGAGTGATCCGATGTTGCGGGCCTCCCACGGAAAGGGGCGGAAGAGCACCGAGACGGCGGCAGCCGGCACCTGAATCGGGCTGGTCACCACGATCGGCTCGAACGAGGAGCCGCCCTGCTGGGTCCGCTTGACGGTGAGCTCGAGCGCTCCGGTGGTGCTCGTCGACTGGCCGGCCTGATCGCTGAAGAAGCGCGTGGTCTGGGTCACCGCCGCCAGCGCCAGACCGCCCATGACGACCAATCCGACGAGTCGGACCGCTCGACCGCGACCCTTCGCGTTCTCGACCCGGGTGCCACCGAGGAAGGCGAATGCCGTCGCCACGCCGACGGCGAGCACGGCCATCAACGCGACGTGCGAACGGATCAACATCATTCCGCCGACGCCGATCCCAAATGGCAGAACCCCCCAGACCCAGGGCTTCGGCGCTAAGAGGCGGCAGGCTCCGTAGGTGGCGACCCCCAAGCAGAACACCATCACCGCGTCCTTCCCGATCGAGCTGGGCCAGAACAACAACGAGGGCCAGAAGAGGACCAGCAACATGTAGCGGCGGTCGTCGCCCTCCGGGAACGCCCAACGGATCCCGCGCCACGACAGCACGCACCCCCAGAACGCGAG
>JAFAFN010000492.1 GCA_023423475.1 Actinomycetes bacterium
GAGATCGACCGACTCGAAGCCGACACCGTCGAGGCCGTCGAGCTCAACCGATCGCTCCGGTCCGAAGTGGCCGTCGCCGAGTCGCCCGCACGGATCATGGACGAGGCGCGCCGCCTCGAGATGGTCGAGCCCGGCACCCCGGTGCCGCTCGTGACCGACAGCGCCGCGCCGCCGACCACGGTCGCACCGGCACCCGAGCCCGAACCCGAGCCCGGGGTCGGCACCGATCAGGTCGCGGCCGGATCGGCGGCACGTTGAACAGCCGTCGACCTCCTGGCGGCGACCGGCCCCGCCGCCGAGCCGGCGAGCCGCCACGCCGCCCGGCGTCGGGACGAGCCCAGAGCTCCAGCCGCCAGAGTCCGAACCGCCAGAGCCCGAACCGCCAGGCCGCGGGGCGTCCGGCCCCACGCCGAGCCCCCTCCGGACAGCGCGCCGCATCCGGGCGCCCGGCGGCACCGCGTTCGTCGAGCTCGCGTTCGTCGAGCCCCCGCTCGACAGCTGCTCGTTCGACTGCTGCTCGTTCGACCGCTTCCCGTTCGACCGCTTCCCGTTCGACTGCGTCGAGAGCGACGAGCCGTCCGGCAGGTCGACCCGCGGCGGGTCGTCCGACGGCACGGCCGTCCGGCCCCCGTTCCGCACCCGCCCGCGGTGCACGTCCCGGTCCTCGTCCCGCACCCGCCCGCGGTGGGCGTGGCGGCTCCGGTCCGCGTCGCCCGCACACGTCGTCGGCGACGGCGGCGGGTGACCCGCGGGCGATGCGCCAGCGCCTGATGATCGTCGGGGCCGTCGTCTCGATCCTGGCGGTCGCACCGCTGTGGAAGCTCATCGGCGTGCAGGTCCGCGATGGGTCCGAGCTGGTCGCCCGTGGAGAGAACCAGCGGTTCCGCGAGCTGGTGCTGCCCGCATCGCGCGGCTCGATCGTCGATCGCAACGGCGTCGAGCTCGCCATCTCGGTGGCACGTCTCCGCGTCGCGGTGTCCATGGTCGAGCTACGTGAAGAGGGCATCGACACCGCCGCCGACATCGAGCAGTTCGGACGGCAGCTCTCGGAGCTGATCGGTGTCGACCCCGCGCCGGTGGTCGAGCGGCTGCTCGCGGCGAAGCCGACCGATCCCTGGATCCGGATCGCCGAGACCGTCGAGGAGTCGACGGCCCGCCGGGCGGTCGAGCAGATCGAGGCCTCGGGTGTGCACGGCGCGGTCATCCTCGAGGAGTCCACCGAGCGGGTGCATCCCGCGGGCGACTCCGCCCTGCGACTGATCGGCACCCTCGGCGTCGACGGCCCCGGCAAGCGTGCCGGCATCGAGCGCGCCTTCAACGACGAGCTTACCGGCAGGAACGGCAAGAAGGTCGTCGAGCTGGGCACCGAGGGCGAGACGATCGCCGGCGCCGAGCGGATCATCGACGAGCCGGTCGCCGGCAGCGACATCGAGCTGACCCTCGACCGGACGCTGCAACACGAGGTCGAGTCGATCCTCGCGACCCGCGCCGCCGAGGCGAACGCCGTCCGTGGCATCGCCATCGTCGGACGCCCCAGCACGGGCGAGATCCTCGCCGCCGGATCGGTCCAGCGGGACGAGGAGACCGGCGAGATGGTGCTGTCGGATGCGCCCATCGCCTTCTCGAACTCGTACCAGGCCGGCTCGGTGTTCAAGTTGGTGACCGTCGCCGCAGCGGTCGAGGCCGGCCAGGTCGACGCCGGCACGACCTTCTCGGTCCCGTCCTCGATCCAGGTCGAGGACCGGACCTTCAGCGACCACGAAGACGCGGTGGGCACGCGCTCGATGACGACGACCGACATCGTGGCGGACAGCTCGAACGTCGGCACGATCAAGATCGCCCAAGGACTGGGCAGCCAGGCGTTGCACGACGCACTCGTCGGCTTCGGCTTCGGACGCCCGACCGGCATCGGTCACCCTGCCGAGAGTGCGGGCATCCTCCCGCCGGCGGCGGAGTGGACGGCGCCCGACCTCGCTGCGTCGGGCATCGGCACCCACCAGTCGGCCACGGCGCTCCAGCTCTGGGCCGCCTACAACGTGATCGCCAACGGCGGGAACTACGTCGCGCCTCGCCTGGTCGACTCGCTGATCGCTCCCGACGGCGAGCGGACCCGCCTGCCCGCGGCGGCGCCCCGACGGGTGATCTCCGAGGGCGCGGCGGACCAGGTGTCCGCCATGTTGCAGGAGGTCGTCAAGGTCGGTACCGGCGAGCAGTGGAACCTGCCCGGCTACTCCGTCGCTGCCAAGACGGGCACCTCACGCCTCGTCAGCGACACCAAGGTCGACGACGAGGACGCCTACACCTGGGTGGACGGACGCTTCCACCACGTCGCGGCGTTCACCGGCTACCTGCCTGCGGAACGTCCCCAGGTCTCGATCACGGTGATCCTCGAGGACATCACGAGCGGTCTGACGGGCTCGACCGCTGCGGGTCCGGTCTTCTCGGATCTTGCACGGCTCTCCATCCGGGAGCTTGGGATCGCGCCGTCCCACCTCGCCGAGACCGACGCCGCGAGCCTCGCCGGCGACGGGAGCAACCGGGTCCGGTCCACGCCGGCGGTGGCGCCCGAGCAGCGCTCCCGTGACGAGGCGTCCGCCAACTCGCGCTCGTCGAAGGGTTCCGGCGGCGCCGACCCGGATGACGAGGACCCTGACGGGGACACCACCGACGGCGACGGCTCGGGCGACGGGGCCGGGCGATGAAGGCGAGCGAGCTCGCTGCGACCATCGGGGCCGCTCGGCACGGCGACGACGTCGAGATCGCCGACGTCGTCCTGGACTCCCGTTCGGTGCCCGCAGGATCGCTGTTCTGCTGCGTTCCCGGAGCCGTGCACGACGGCCACGACTTCGCCGCCGCGGCGGTCGAGGCGGGCGCGGTCGCGCTGCTCTGCGAGCGGACCCTGGACCTCCCGGTGCCGCAGCTGCTCGTCGCTGACGTGCGGACCTCGATGGCAGCGGCCGCCGCCGCAGTCTTCGGTGACCCGTCCGCGGGTCTCGATGTGGTCGGAGTGACCGGGACGAACGGCAAGACCACCGTGGTCGCCATGGTCACCGCCGTCCTCGAGCACGCCGGACGACACCCCCGTGAGATCGGCACGCTGACCGGCGTGCGCACGACACCCGAGGCGCCCGACCTGCAGCGACTGCTCGCCGGGTTCAGGGACGAGGGCGTCGATGCGGTCGCGATGGAGATCTCGTCCCATGCGCTCGACCTGCACCGGGTGGACGCGCTGCACGTCGACGTCGGCGTGTTCACGAACCTGGGGATCGACCACCTCGACTTCCACGGCACGCAAGAGGCCTACTTCGCCGCCAAGGCCCGCCTCTTCGAACCGGGAAGGTGTCGGGTGGGTGTGGTCAACGTCGACGACCTGCACGGGCGCCTGCTGGTGGATGCGGGAGGCGACGAGCTGCGCCGGGTCTCCGCTGCTGACGCCTCGGACGTGGTGACGACTCGGCGGGGGAGCGCCTTCACCTGGCGTGGGCGGCGCGTGGAGCTGCCGATGCCGGGAGCCCACAACGTGATGAACGCGCTGCTGGCCGCCGAGGCGTGCGTCGCGCTCGAGGTCGACGAGGACGTGATCGCGGCAGGACTGGCAGCCCTGCCGCCCGTTCCGGGTCGCTTCGAGAGCTTCGGCGGCGACGGCGCTCCGGTCGTCATCGTCGACTTCGCCCACACCCCCGACGCGCTCGAACATGCCATCGGCACCGCTCGATCGCTGCTGGATCCACGCGGTCGGCTCACGGTCGTGTTCGGATGTGGTGGTGACCGCGACCGAGGCAAGCGACCGATGATGGGCGAGGTGGCCTGCAGCGCCGCCGATCAGGTCGTGGTGACGACGGACAACCCTCGCTCTGAGGACCCCGAGGCGATCATCGCCGAGATCGTCGCCGGGTGTGCGGGCACCCCGACGGTCGTCGTCGACCGACGGGCCGCCATCGAGCGGGCGATCCACGCTGCGGGGAGCGACGACATCGTCCTCGTCGCCGGCAAGGGCCACGAGCAGGGACAGGTCGTGGGCGACCGGGTCCTCCCCTTCGACGACCGAGAGGTCGTCCGCTCCGCGCTCGCCGGACTGGGCGACGCCGGCGCACCCACGAACGAACGAACGAACGACGGAACCGACCGATGATCACCCTCCTGTTGGCCGTCGGCATCTCGACGATCGTCTCGCTCGTCGGCACGAAGCTGCTGATCCTCTGGCTCACACGCCGGGCGATCGGCCAGCCGATCCACGAGGACGTGCCCGAGGGGCACCTGGTCAAGGCCGGGACCCCGACCATGGGCGGCGTCGCCATCGTCGTCGGCGCCCTCGCCGGCTACATCGGCTCGAACCTCTACTACGGCGTGTTCACCTGGACCGGCATCGCGGTGGTGCTGGCCATCGCCGGCGCCGGTGTCGTCGGCTTCCTCGACGACTGGATCAAGATCGCGAACGAGCGGAACCTGGGACTCGGCAAGGGCGC
Organism: Actinomycetes bacterium; assembly: GCA_023423475.1. Lineage (GTDB taxonomy): Bacteria > Actinomycetota > Acidimicrobiia > Acidimicrobiales > Microtrichaceae > JAFAFN01. The sequence goes on from JAFAFN010000492.1 coordinate 4,467, forward strand.
CAAGCTGGGCGGTCTGCTCGCCGTGGCGATCGGCTTCTCGCTCCTGATGCTGTGGCGCACCAACGTGCACACCACGTTCAGCTTCACGCAGTGGTACGAGTTCGGCTGGGACCTCGGGCGGGTCGGCTGGGCCATCTGGGCGGTGCTGCTGATCCTGGCTGCGTCGAACGCCGTGAACCTGACCGACGGGCTCGACGGGTTGGCGGCGGGCTCGGCCGGACTGGTGTTCGCCGGCTACCTCGTCGTCGGCTACTGGATCTTCCGCTACTCGGGCTTCTACGGCATCAACGTCGGACTCGATCTGGCGATCGTCGCCGCAGCGATGATGGGCGCGTGCGCCGGATTCCTCTGGTACAACGCGGCGCCGGCGCAGATCTTCATGGGCGACACCGGCTCCCTCGCCATCGGCACCGGGCTGGCCGCGCTCGCGTTGAGCTCGTCGACGGCCCTGCTGCTGCCGATCCTGGGTCTGCTGTTCGTGATCGAGACCGTCTCGGTGATCCTCCAGGTAGCGAGCTTCCGCCTCTTCGGTCGCCGCATCTTCAAGATGGCGCCGATCCACCACCACTTCGAGCTCAAGGGCTGGCCCGAGACGAGGGTGATCATCCGGATGTGGATGCTGACGGCCGCGTGCACCGCGCTCGGCCTCGGGCTCTTCTACCGCGAGTTCATCCGCGGGGGTGGGCTCGGGTGAGCATCGATCCGACCGCGACCCTGGGCGAACGCCGCTTCATGCTCTACGGGATGGGCGTGACGAACGTGGCCGTCGCCCGTGCGCTGCTCGCCAGGGGACTCGAGGCGGTCCTCGTCGACGACGGCGACGCCGCTCGCCTCGCCGCGCTCGCCGACGACCTCGGCGTCGACCCGGCGCACGCCCCCGACCGTGACCGGCTCGACGCGCTGCTCGCCGAGGTCGACGCGGTGATCCCGGCACCCGGCCTGCCCGAGCACCACACGCTCTTCGCCGCAGCCGCCGCATCGGGTCGACCGGTGCTGAGCGAGTTCGATCTCGCCGGTGCCTGGGACGACCGCCCGGTGCTCGCGGTCACGGGGACCAACGGCAAGACCACCGTGGCGACCCTGGTCCGCTC
>JAFAFN010000504.1 GCA_023423475.1 Actinomycetes bacterium
CACCGGGTCGGGTTGTCCCGTGGACCACGTCGCCATGGCCGCGGCCGCAGCAGCTGCTGCACCGTCGGGCTGCCCGGTCGACCACGCAGCGCTGGCCGCCGCGCCGCGGCGATCGGCCGCGGATCGCCGCATGCGCAGGCTGCTGCTGCTCGATCCGGACGCACCCCGGGTCAGCATCTTCGGCTCGGAGCAGCTCTTCGGTCGCTCGATCGCGATCTCGGCGGTGCGCTGCCTGATCACCTACGTCCTGCTGCCCCTCCTCGCGCCGATCGTCAACCTGAGCGGCGTGTACGGACCGATCCTCGGTCTGGTGCTCGGTGCGGTGTCGATGGTGGCGATCGTGTTCTCGATGCGACGCTTCTTCGCCGCTGACCACAAGTACCGCTGGTGGTACGCGGGTGTCGGCACCGCGATCTTCATCGCGCTGATCTTCTCGGGCGTGCACGACCTCATCAACCTCACGAGCTGACGCGGCGGCGCGGTGGAACCGGCCCCGACCCTGCACCGCTCGCGGCTGGTGCGCGGCGCGTGGGCTGCGGTCGGACTGCTGTTCGTCGGGCTCGGCGGCATCGGCGTCGTGGTCCCCGGCCTGCCCACCACGGGCTTCCTGATCCTCGCCGCGTGGTGCTTCTCGCACTCGAGCCCCCGGCTCGAGGCCTGGCTGCTCTCGTTGCCGAAGTTCGGCCCGATGATCCGTGACTACCGGATGGGGCTCGGCATGCCGGTGGTCGCCAAGCGCTGGGCGATCGGCTCGATCGTCGTGTTCTCGACCATCAGCTGCGTGCTGCTGCGCAGCTCACCACTGCGGGTCGTGATCATCGCAGGGGTCGCCCTGATCGGGGTCGGCTACATCCTGTGGGCCGTCCCGACGCGTGAGAAGGAGCTGGCCCGTCGTGCCGTGTCGGACGGGTCGTCGGCCGACTGACCGAGGGCAGGGGCGGCGCGGGCGGTCAGGCCGGCGGCCGGGCGACGGTGCTGAGCGCCTCGGCGGTGCTGTTCATCAGCGACTGGAACGACTCGACCGGGGACCCACCGGAGCCGTCCGGATCCGACACCCGTGACTTGAGCGCGGTGCCGAAGACCGTCATCACGGCCATCGCCCAGATGAGCGGCCGCGGATCGGACTCGGGGTCGACACCGAGGCGTGCGGCGATGAAGTCGGCGATGCGATGGTGCGTCGCCTCCTTGACCTGGGTGCGCTCGTAGAGCCCGGTCAGGCCCTGTTCGTTGCACATCCGGAAACCCCAGACCAGCTCGTCGCGCTGGGCATCGACGGCCTCGGCCATCACGCGGAGCTCGCGACCGAGCGAGACGAGCGGGTCCTCGTCCTCGGGCGAGGCCTCGAGGCGCTCGAGCATGGCCGAGCGCACCTCGTCGAAGTCCGCGAACAGGAGCATCTCCTTGTTCGGGAAGTAGCGGAAGAACGTGCGGGGCGCCACGTCCGCCGCCTCGGCGATCTGGTCCACCGTGGTCTCGGCGTAGCCGTCGGCCTCGAAGAGTCGGCGCGCGGCGGTCAGGATCGCCCGTCGTGTCTCGAGGATGCGGCGCTCTCGTCGGTTGGGTGCGGCGGTCGCCGTCGAAGCCATGTGACTCATGCTACGCCGAAACACGTTGATGGCAGTCATGCCATCTGGCACAGTTGCCAATCGGCACCTCTGTCAGTCTGTCCGCCATCGTGGACGCCGCAGGGGTCGCAGGACGGAGCACGAGATGTACGAGAACCACGACGACAACGGGTCGTCGACAGGGTCGGTCCCACCGGAGGGTTCAGGGCCGGTCCCACCGGAAGGCGCAGGGCCTGTCCCACCGGAGAGCTCGGGGCTGGGCGAGTTCGGACTCGACCACGGCATCGATCCGGCGGTCTACGCCAAGCGGTGGTGGACGCTGGGCGCGCTCTGCCTGAGCCTGCTCATCATCATGATCGGCAACACGTCGCTGAACGTTGCGCTGCCGAGCCTGAGCGAGCAGCTCAACGCCACCAACTCCCAGCTCCAGTGGCTGGTCGACTCCTACTCGCTGGTCTTCGCCGGTCTGCTGTTCGCCGCTGGCAACTTCGGTGACCGCTACGGGCGCAAGGGCATCCTCCAGCTCGGCCTCGTCGTCTTCGGCCTCGCCACCGGCTACGCGGCGGTCTTCGCCGAGACGCCCGGGCAGCTGATCCTGGCTCGGGTCGTCATGGGCGCCGGTGCCGCCATGGTCATGCCGGCCACGCTGTCGATCATCACGAACATCTTCCCGGCCCACGAACGTGCCAAGGCCGTCGCCACCTGGGCCGGCATCAGCGGCGGTGGCGCGGCGCTCGGTCCGCTGCTCAGCGGCTTCGTGCTCGAGCACTACGACTGGAACGCGGTCTTCGCGGTCAACCTGCCGTTCGTCGTGCTGGCCCTCGTGCTGGGCGCCTTCCTCGTGCCCCGCTCCCGCGGCGAGCACGGCACGCCGCTCGACCTGGTCGGCGCAGGACTCTCGGCGGTCGGCCTCAGCGTGCTCGTCTACGCCATCATCGAGGGCCCGATCCACGGCTGGCTGTCGCCGACGACGATCGGCGTGGCGACCTTCGGTCTGCTGACGCTGCTCGCCTTCGTGCTGTGGGAGCTGCGGGTCGAGCACCCCATGCTCGACGTCCGTCTGTTCCGCATCGGCGCATTCGGCACCTCGTCGCTCATCCTCACCATGGTGTTCTTCGCGCTGATGGGCACGTTCTTCTCGATGAGCCAGATGCTGCAGCTGGTCTGGGGCTACTCGCCGCTCGAGGCGGCGGTGCGCCTGCTGCCGATCTCGGTGGCGATGATGATCGCCGCCCCGCAGTCCGCCAAGCTCGCCGCCCGCTTCGGCAAGCGTCGTGTGGTGGCCGCCGGCATGTGGATGGTCGCCGGTGGCGTGCTGATCGTGTCGCGCATCGGTGTCGAGCCGCAGTACCCGATGCTCGTCGTCGGGCTCATGATCATGGCGGCCGGCATGGGCACGGCGATGTCGCCGACGACCGACCTGCTCATGTCGACGGTGCCCCGCAAGCAGGCGGGCATGGGCTCGGCGATGAACGACACGACCCGCGAGCTCGGCGGATCCCTCGGCGTCGCCGTGTTCGGTTCGCTGCTCGCCTCCCGCTACGCCCACGGCCTCGCCGAGGTGCTGGGCCAGGTGCCCGCCGAGGCGCAGGAGGCGGTCTCCGGCTCGCTCGCCGGTGCACTTCGGGTCTCCGGGGCAGCAGGGGAGCAGGGCGACCTGCTCGCCTCGGCCGCTCGGAACGCCTGGGTCGACGGCTTCCAGTTCTCGCTGCTGGTCGCGGCGATCGTCGTGGGTGTCGCCGGTGTCGTGGCCTGGCGCTTCCTGCCCGACCGTGCCGTCGATCTGCCGATGGAGCTCGACCTCTCCGATGACGAGCTCGAGAACGTCGCGGCACACGCTGGCGACGACGCACCGACGCCGATCGCGGGGGTCTGATCGTGACCGAACCCACCGCAGCGGCGCCGGGCACGGCCCCGGCCACCCCGGAGCTGGACCCCAAGCGTTGGTGGTCGCTCGCCGTGCTCTGCATGAGCCTGCTGATCATCGGTCTCGACAACACCATCCTCAACGTGGCGCTGCCGTCGCTGGTCCGCGACCTCGGGGCCACGACGAGTCAGCTGCAGTGGATCGTCGACGGGTACACGCTCGTGTTCGCGGGTCTGCTGCTCACCGCCGGGAGCCTCGGCGACCGCTTCGGTCGACGCGGTGCGCTCAGCATCGGTCTGGTCATCTTCGGTGTCGGCTCGCTCGCCTCGGCCTTCGCCGGTGACGCGAACACGCTGATCTTCACCCGTGCCTTCATGGGCATCGGCGGTGCGTTGATCATGCCGGCGACGCTGTCGCTGCTGACCAACATCTTCACCGACCCCAAAGAACGTGCCCGGGCGATCGGCGCGTGGGCCGCGGTGGCGGGAGCGGGCAGTGCGTTCGGGCCGCTCATCGGCGGGTTCCTGCTCGAGCACTTCTGGTGGGGTTCGGTCTTCCTGATCAACGTGCCGGTCGTGATCGTGGCGCTGATCGCAGGACGGAAGCTCCTCCCGACCTCGCGCGACGAGTCCGCACCCAAGCTCGACCCGTTCGGCGCCGTGCTCTCGGTCGCGGGTCTGGTGGTCGTCCTGTGGGGGGTGATCGAAGGTCCCGTGAAGGGCTGGAGCGATCCGCTCGTGCTCGGGGCGATCTTCGGCGGCGTCGCCGTGCTCATCGGCTTCGTGGTCTGGGAGCTGAACTGCCAGCACCCGATGCTCGACGTCCGGTTCTTCCGCAACCCCCGCTTCTCCGCGGCGAACGGCGCGATCACCCTGGTGTTCTTCGCCATGTTCGGCACGAGCTTCCTGGCGACGCAGTACCTGCAGACGGTGCTCGGCTACAGCGCACTCGAAGCCGGCGTGCGCATGTTGCCGATGGCTCTGACGATGCTGGTGGTCGCACCGATCTCGCCGCGCCTCGTGGAGCGCATCGGGACCAAGATCGTCGTCGGGACGGGTCTCGTGCTCGCGGCGACGGGCACCGCGATCCTGTCGCAGCTCCCCCTCGAGAACGGCTACCCGACGATGGTCGCCGGCATGATGGTCATGGCGACCGGCATGGGTCTGGTCATGGCCCCGGCGACCGAGTCGATCATGGGGTCGCTGCCGCCGTCGAAGGCCGGCGTCGGCTCTGCGATGAACGACACGACCCGGCAGATGGGTGGCGCGCTCGGCGTGGCCATCATGGGGTCGGTGCTGGCGAGCTCGTACCGTCCGGCGGTGCAGTCCTCGCTCGAGGAGCTGGGTGCTCCGGGCCAGGTGATCGACGTCGCGAAGGACTCGATCGGCGGTGCGATGCAGGTCGCGGCGGAGCTGCCGGTGACGCTCGCCGACGCCGTGGCGACGGCGGCGTCCGAGGCGTTCGTGACGGCGCTGCACTCGACGGTGCTCGTCGCGTCCGGCGTGCTGTTCGTCGCCGCGCTGATCGTGTTCAAGTTCCTGCCGGCCCGCGCGGGTGACCCGCGTGAGCAGCACGAGGGCGCGCTCGACGGCCTTGCCTCGCTCACCTTCGCCGAGGGCGAAGGTGCGTTGGAAGGAACCGTCGAGGACTGACCGATCGTGAATCGTTCGGGGTGCACTTGTGCCGGTTGGAGCCGGTGCAAGTGCACCCGGAACCGGCCGCGGCGCCTAGCGGAGCAGGGCTTCGCTGGGGTTGTCCGGCAGCTCGAGGAGCGGCACCCGCAGCTCCTCGACGGTCGGGCCGACACGGTCGGCGATCGGCGACAGCGCGGCGAGGTCGAAGCCGTACAGCGCGGCCGCGTTGCCGCCCAGCAGCGCCCGCATGCCGGCTTCGTCGACGTCGCTGAATCGCTGGCGGATCGCCTCCCGGGTGTGCGGGAACGTGCCCTCGTTGTGGGGGTAGTCGCTGCCCCACATCATGCGGTCCGGGCCGATCAGCTCGCGTGCGGCCGCGTCGTCGGCACCCGGCATGCTCGCGCCGACCCAGCAGTTGCGGTTGAAGTACTCGGTCGCGCTGAGCGGCAGCGTGTGCTCGGGAGCGAAGCGCAGCTCGCCGATGCGTCCCGTGTCGCGGATCTGTGCGAGGAACCGGTCGAACTGCTCGAGCATCGGTGGGATCCACGCGGTGCCCAGCTCGGTCATGACGAACTTCAGGCGGGGGAACCGCTCGAACACACCCGAGAGCAGCAGCTGCACGAACGGGCGCTGCGAGTAGAAGCCGACCTCGCTGATGAACAGCAGCGCCGAGGTGGAGTAGCGCCCGTAGTCGGGTGAGCCGGTGCCACCGTGGCTGTTGATCGGGACCTCGAGCTCTTCGCAGACGGCCCACAGCGGGTCGTAGATCGGGTCGTAGAGCGGCTTGACGTAGTCGACGTCGGGCGGGACCGAACCGAGGAGGATGCCGCCGCGCAGCCCGTTCTCCTTGATCCAGCGGACGTCCTTGATCGCCTCGTCGACGTCGTTGAGGAAGACCTGGCCGATGCCGGCCCGACGCTCGGGGTACCTGGCGCACCAGTCCGCCATCCAGCGGTTGTGGGCGCGGATGCCGGCGAGGCGGTGCTCGAACTCGTCGGGCCGGGGCGGGCGTGCGAAGAGCACGAAGCTCGGGAAGAACGGCGGCACCGTGTTCGGGAACACGACCTCGCCCACGATGC
>JAFAFN010000508.1 GCA_023423475.1 Actinomycetes bacterium
GCGCCGGCCGGTCGATCTGGTGCGACGTCGACGGCGACCGGATGCAGGACGGCAACACGTCGGCGATGCTCTTCGACGTGCCGACCCTGGTGCGCGACCTGTCGGCGGTCTGCACGCTCGAGCCAGGCGACATCATCTTCACCGGGACGCCCCCGGGCGTCGGCGCAGGACGGGATCCGCAGGTGTTCCTCGGCGACGGTGCTCAGCTGGTCTCGGGTATCGACGGGCTGGGCACGCTCGTCACGAACTTCAGCGGTACGCACCTGGCTGGCTGACGGCGCCCTTGGTCCAGCGTCGTGGCGTCGCGATGAGCGCTCGGGGGTAGTCCTCGAAGAGCCATCGGGCGAAGTTGCGGCGTGACCAGTCGTTGCCCGCGGCGATCGCGACGGCTCGCGCCGCGCCCGACGGGGTGCTCAGTCCTCGGACCAGCAGGCTGGACATGCGGTGGTCGGCGACGAGCTCGAGCCGCAGCCGGCGGTCGTAGGTCGACGCGGCATCGCCCGACGCCCCGTCGTCGATGACGGCCTCGGCCGCGGTGATGCCGGTGGTGAGCGCCTGCCCGATGCCCTCGCCGGTCATGACGTCGCAGGCCGCGACGGCGTCGCCCACGAACATCGTGCGGGCGGTCGTCGCCGGCAACCGGTCGACCGCTGCGGGGATCGGCCACGCCCGGTGGGGTTCGTCGGGTTCCATGTCCGGCCCCAGCACCGCACGGATGTGCGGGCGCCGCAGCAGGTCCGGCCAGAGCGACTTCATGTCCTGGATGCGGTGGGCCCCGCCCCGCTGGATGCCGAAGCCGATGTTGGCCCGGCCGTCCGGCAGCGGGAACGACCAGAAGTAGCCCGGCACCAGGTCGGCCTCGAAGGAGATGTAGAGGTCCTTGGCCGCCAGCGGGCCGACGTTCGACACGTACTGACGGAAGGCGTGCCACTCACCCCGGTAGCCCTCGATCGACACACCGAGCTGCTTGCGCATCGGCGACCACATGCCGTCGGCGGCGATGGCCCAGCGGGCGCGGATCGGGCCCACACCGTCCGCGGTGACCGTGATGCCGTCGGCGTCCTCGGTCGCGTCCACCAGGGCGTGACCGTCGAGCACGTCGACGTCCGCCTTGCGTGTCAGGTCGACGAGGGCGGCGTCGAGATCCGACCTGGTCGCGATCGCCGCGAACGTGCCGGCGCCCGAGGGCAGCGGGTAGCGCTGGGTCGGGCCCTTCGGGGAGCGGATCCAGCAGTGGGTCGCTTCCTGCCACGAGGCCACGTCGGCCGGGTCGAGGCCGAGGCGCTCGAGCTGGCGAAGGGCCCCGGTGGTCAGCCCGTCGCCGCAGATCTTGTCGCGGGGGAAGGTCGCCTTGTCGATGACGACGGTGTCGAGACCGGCGCGTGCGGCGGTGATCGCCGCCGCGGTGCCGGCTGGACCGGCGCCCACGACGATCAGGTCGACGGTCCTCACGCGACGTCCAACAGGTCGTCGTAGGCATCACGGAGGCACTCGATGAAGACGTCGACGTCCGGCACGGCCGCAGGATCGATGTTGACGCCGACGTTGAGCTCGTTCTGGTAGCTGAGCAACGTGACGTTCACCGCGGCACCGGCGAGCGGGCCGAACGGGAACACCGCACTGACCGGCACTCCTCGGAGGTAGACCGGCAGCGGCGAGCCCGGGACGTTGGACGCCTGGAAGTCCAGGCCCTTCATCATGGTGCCGAACACCTGGGTGACCACCGACGTCGGCAGGCGGTTCAATAGGTTCGCCACGGGCTCGACGAGCTGGTTCGCGGGTTCGTCACGGGCGGCGAGCACCCGACGACGCAGCGCCGCCATCAGCTCGACCGGGTCGTCCTCGTCGATGCGGATCTCGAAGCGTGCGGGCACGAAGGAGTTGCCCGCCGAGTGCGCGGTGCTGCCGTCACGGGTGTTGATCGGCATCCCCATGCGCAGCGCCTCCGGGGTCGTGCCGTGCGCCGCGTGGTAGCGGCGCATGCCCATCGCGATGCCGGCGACGAAGGTGTCGTTGAGCGTGCCGCCGATGGCGTGGGCCACTCGCTTCGCCTCGTCGAGCGGCATGGCGAGCACCTCGAAGTGGCTCGAGAGCGACCGGCGGGTCATGATCGGCGACAGCGGCGTCGACACCGGGCGCAGGATCCTGGAGAGCGAGCCGAGCAGCTCGCTGGACGCGATGGCCGAGCCGGTGGGGTCATGCAGGGCCCCGACCACGCTGTCGATACCGGTTCCGGTGGCCCGGCGAGCCATCGCGAACTGGCGACGGGTCTCGTGCTGGAAGGCGTCGACGAACCGTTCGGTCTGGTTCTTCACGTGGATCGACGGCTCGGGTGGCATCGACCGCTCATCCGCGTCCGGCTCGAGGTCGAAGAGCTCGAGCATCAATCGCACACCGCCGACGCCGTCGGTCATGGAGTGGTGGAACTTCATGATGATGGCGCTGCGACCCTCGGCGAGCCCTTCGCAGACCGTCGCCTCCCACAATGGACGTGCCCGGTCGAACCCCTGCATCGCGATCGGGGCCGCCATCGCCAGCAGGTCGTTCATCGACCCGGTGCCGGGCACCCTCGCCGGACGCAGGTGGTAGAGCAGGTCGAAGTTCGGGTCGAACTCCCAGCGCGGCGGCGCGAGCGAGAGCGGGTTGGATCGGACACGCTGGCGCAGGCGCGGGACGACACGACTCAGGCGGTCGAAGGTGCGGTGCAGGTCGGCCGGGTCGACCTCGGACTCGAGCACCACGACGGTGGTGATCGTCGAGCGCAGCATCGGGTCCTTCTCGATGGCCCACATGAGCGCATCCGAGTCGCTCATCCGGTCCTCGAAGAGCACGGCGTCGGGATCCTGGATGTCGCTCACCCGAGCATGTTAGATGCGCCGGTCCGACAGGACCGAGAGGACGGACCCTCAGTCGCCGTCGTCGTTGGCCCGGAACGTGTCGGTTCCGCCGGCGACGTCGGAGCCAGTCGCCGTCGTCGTTGGCCCGGAACGTGTCGGTTCCGTCGGCGACGTCGGAGTCAGTCGCAGTCGTAGTTGGCCCGGAACGTGTCCTTCTCGACCCGGCCGTCGGTGAAGGTGCGGGTGCGCTCGGTCGTCACGGCGCCGCAGCCCGAGGACTTGTTCTGTCCGGTCTGCTCACCGACCGCGGTGCGCGTCGACCACAGATCGACCGTGATCGACGTGTTGGTGTAGCTCGGCCAGATCACGATGCCGTACGGGGTGTCGTTGCGGATCTTCAGGTCGACACCGGGGTAGGCGAGTGTCGCCTCGCGACCGAAGGGGTAGCGGCTGATGTACTTCGAGTGCGCTTTGTAGGCCGGGATGTCGAGGCCGCCGAAGAACGCGGCGTTGAACATGGTCGTGGCGAACTGGCTGACGCCGCCGCCGATGTCGGTGGTGAACTCGCCGTCCTGGATCACACCGCCCTCGACGAAGCCCTTCTCGACCGTGCGGCGACCGACGGTGTCGTTGATCGAGAAGGTGGTCCCGGGCGGGATCAGCGTGCCGCGCAGCAGGTCCGCCATCCGGTGGATGTTGGTCACGCGGGACTCACCGGCCTTGTGGTTGGTGGTGTAGGACCCGATGACCTCCTTGACCCCCAGCCCCGCAGCCCACTCTCGGCCCTGGGCTGCGGTCTCGGTGCGCGCCGGCAGGGCGATGGTCGTCTCGCCGGCGAGCAGTGCGGCGACGATCGTCTCGGGGGCTTCCTCGGTGCAGCACACCGAGGCGTCCTCTCCGCCGACCGGGACCGGCACGCCGCCCTGGATCTCGAAGCGCACGTTGGTCGGATTCGCCTTGTGCGGGATGTTGTCCGAGAGGATCTTGGCGACGGGCTCCGGCTGCATGGTCAGGCGGGGAGTGGTGCCGTCGATCGCCAGGCCGAAGGCCGGTCGGAACTCGGCGCCGTCCACCTTGTTCGTGGCGCTGCCGGTCTCGAGGGTGATCTCGCCTGCGGTCACCGCGTTGGCCTGCTCCGCGAGCGCAGCGACGGACTCGTCGGAGACGGCGGGTTCGGTGACGGTCTGGGATGCCGTGATCGTGATGGTCTCGTTGACGTCGTCGACGTGCTGGGGGAGCGCCGCCACGACGTCGTGCACGGTGAGCTCGGTCCCCGGGGAGCCGGGGACCAGCTTGACGGCCTCGGTCGTGGCCTCGAGCGTCGGCTCGACCGGCACGGTCCTGCGGTCGCCCTCGAGGGCCACCATGGTGGCCGCGAGCTGGTCGACGTCGACGGCGAGCACGGCATCGACCTCTCGCTCGCCGAAGAACGACTGCACCCAGCGGATCGGGCGGGTCGGGAGCGGGCCGTCCTTGCTCTCCTCCCGGACCTCTTCGATCGTGCGGTCGGTGTCCACCGACAGGCCGATCTCGCCGGCGGTCGTGGTCAGCGAGAACTCTCCGGCGTCGATCACGACCTCGGTGTCCGGGAGCTCTGCAGCGAGCTCGTCGACGGTCGCCTGGAGCTCGGCGGGGGTCTGATTGCCGACCGGGACCGAGGCCAGCGTGATGTTGCGAGCCACCCGGTCGCTGCTGCGCGCGTCGTCGACGCCCCAGGCAGCCGTGATGAGCAGCACGAACGCGAG
>JAFAFN010000523.1 GCA_023423475.1 Actinomycetes bacterium
TGACCTCGGAGTCGTGGACGTGCACGAGCTTCGATGACGCCGGTCGTGTCGACACCGTCGAATACCCGGCCTTCGGCGGCCACGCAGCACGTACCGTGACCAACGACTATGCCGTCGGCGGTGATCCGCTGGTGACCTCGGTGCAGGACTCCGCCGGCACGATCACCACCACATCGGACTGGTCGGGCCGCATCCTGCACTCCGAGGACGTCTGGGGCTTCACGACGAGTGCCGCGTACGACGACCTCGGACGCGTGACCACCGCGACCAACGCTGCTGGCTCGACGGGCTACAGCTACAACGGCGAGGACCGCGTCACCCAACAGACCCTCGACGGTGACGTCGTCGCGTCGCCGACCTATGACAGCCTGGGCCGCATGTCGGCGGTCACCTACCCGGCGGGGGTGGGCAACGGTGGGAACGGCACCTCCGGTGTGTTCACCTTCGACGACCACGGTCGAGCCGCGGGCGTCTCCTGGATCGACGCTTCGACCGGTTTGGTGACCTCTGACGCGGTGACGTCTCGCGACCAGGTGAGCAGGGTGGTGAACCGCTCGACCGACGGATTCGACCCGAACAGCACGACGCCGAACTACACGTACTCGGCAACAGGCGAGCTCACCTCCGCAGTCGGGTTCGCAGCCGCACCAGCGGCGTTGGCGGCGACTCGGACGATCACCTACGGCTACGCCTCATCGGGTGGATGCGGGCTCGCGACCGCGGCGGGCAAGAACGTGAACCGCACCTCGAAGACGATCGACGCCGGCACACCCGTCACCTATTGCTATGACCACGCCGATCGCTTGACGTCGACGACTGAACCACTCGAGGCGGTATCCATTACAGCCGGAACGCTTGCGTATGACAGCCACGGCAACACCAGCCGCCTGGGGGACGAGGTGTACTCCTATGACGTCGCCGACCGTCACCTCCGAACGTCTGCTGCGCCAGGCGCGTCGGGGGTGCCGACCGTCGACTACCTCCGCGACGCGTCCGACGGGATCGTCCAAAGGAAGCTCAATGGCACGGTGACCGCCCGATACGCGTCCACGCTGGGAGGCGCACCCTCCGCGGTCCTCGACGGGACCAGCACCGTGGTCTCCGCGACGGTCGGTTTGCCGGGCGGGGTGAGTCATAGCTTCGACCCGACGATCAACTCCCTGAACGGGACGTGGCAGCACCCCAACCTCACCGGACACCGCGTCGCCACCACGAACGCCGCCGGCGCAAAGGTCGGCGGGACCACCGTGTATGACCCGGACGGGAACCTCCAGGCCGGCTCCCTTCCGAACGACAAGCCCGGCAGCTTCGACGCAGCCTGGCACGGCGGCGGGGGCGTCAACCTCGAACACGAAGCCGGGCTGCACCCGATGATCCAGATGGGCGCCCGCCAATACTCCCCAATTCTCGCCAGATTCCTCGAAGTTGACCCCATCGAAGGCGGTGTCAACAACGACTACGGCTACGTCTCAGATTCGATCAACCAGAGCGACCTGTCTGGGCAAGCCCTCGGCCCCAACCAAGCCATTTGGTGCGGTGCAAATCTCAGCAACTGCAAAGCAGCTTTCGGCATCAGGGATCGGGCAGAGGAGCTCTATCTCGTTTGGGAGCGAGACTTCGGCGCCAACACTGCAGGAGCGATGAAGCACTTCTACTGGATGGCGAGAACGACCAAACTTGTTGGATGGGAATCAGCGAGAGAACTGGGCATCGCACACGAGAAGGATGGCGGCGATGGGCACGACGACACTTGGCGTGACCTCATGAACAACGAGCTGGGGATCGCTTTCGGAGGCCGTAATCCAACCAACGATCAGATCGCAAAACGTGCCCGACACCTAGCCGATAATGGGGGGCTGCGTTGTGTCAAGGATGGCGGCGGAGTGGGCAGTACCTACGGGAGGGCGTGTAAGTGATGTTCAGTTACGGAAAGCTATGGCTGGCTGCCACTGTGCTTGTAGCATTGCTGACGTGTGTGTCGTGCGGCGGAACCGACTACTCCGACGACCCTGCGCTGTTCACGGCAGCATCCATTGGTGACAATCGAGAAGTCGAGCGACTCATTGATGGGGGGGTTGATGTGGACGAACGGGACGAGTCAGAGCAGACGCCCCTCATGGCGGCGTCTGGAATCCATCTCAACACGATGGAGCTACTCATCGCAAGCGGTGCTGACGTGAATGCTCGATCCAACGTTGGATGGAGTCCGATCATGCTCGCATACCATCGTGAATCGCCTGCAGCTGTTGCTCTACTTGTTGAGAGCGAAGCAGACCTGTCGATAACCGATGATGTCGGTGAGTTCACCGAGGATGATCTTTGCAGCCAAGCCCAGGTCGACGCGAACGGCGAGATGGTTGAGGTTCTTTGCTAGATCGCAGCTAGCCCCGGTCTTTTTCATGGAGTTCAGATGGTGCGAGGGACCTGGGACGCGACAAGTGCCCTGCTCGTGGCGTCTTGCTACACACCAAGAAGATGCACAGAGGAGGTGGTCTCATCAGCATGAGGAACGATCGCGACGACCAGTTCGAACGGAGCAGGGCGGAGAAGGGCTTCTACATCGCCGTCGCGGTCTGCTTCGGCCTCCTCATCGTGGCCTTCGTCTACAGCTACCGACTGTTCTCTGACGTGGTCATGATCCCGCGCCCCGGGCCTCGAGCCGCTTGCGCCCGAGGAGGCGACTGACGACATGGGACAGCCCGTTCGACTCACCGGACACGTGCTCAGCAGTGAACCCCTGCTCGCTGCGGTCGACGTGCCGAGCAGGGCGCTGGAGATCGACGGGCCGGTGCTTCGCGTCGACGGCACCGAGATCGAGCTGCAGCCGGGCGACGGGATCGAGGGCGAGCGCAATCGCCTGCTGCCCGGCCCGTGGTGGTGGACGCTCACCTTCCGGCTGGCGTCGAGACCGGAGGACGACGTGGTGTTCACCGCACCCGGGATCGGCTCGTTCCTCGGCTGGCTGGAACAGGACGGTTGGTCGATCGACCGTTCGAAGCGGACGTTCCGCGCGACCTTCCCGGGCCGACCGCAGCGCTGACGTACAGGCGGAGCCACGACCGACCCGTAGGTGATCGTGGCTCGTTGCCTGTTGCCCCATCACATCGCCGGTGGCGAATCGCCGCCGTGCTGTGCGCGAGGGGGGACTTGAACCCCCACGTCCTTTCGGACACTGGAACCTGAATCCAGCGCGTCTGCCAATTCCGCCACTCGCGCAAGTGGAGAGCGCATCGTAGCGCATGGGGTCGGGGGAGCCCCAAGTGTGATCCCGGACTTGTCGGCCGGCATCGCTATCGTGGGCCCATGGGTATCAAGGGTTTCGAGGGTCGCCTCGAGCGAGCGGTCGAGGGCACGTTCTCCCGCCTGTTCCGCAGCGGCCTGAGCCCGGTCGAGTTCGGCCGCAAGCTCGTGCGAGAGATGGACTCGCACCGCACCGTCGGCGTCGACGGCCGCACGCTGGTGCCCAACTCCTTCGAGTTCCGCATCTCGGCGGCCGATGCCGAACAGCTCTCCGACCTGCTGGGCACCCTCCGGAGAGAGCTCGCCGATGCCGCCCGGGAGCACGCCCGCGACGAGCGCTACGGCTTCGTCGGGCCGGTCGAGGTGCACATCGACGTCGACGACTCGCTGCGTGGCGGTGTGCTCGCGGTCGACGGTCGCTTCGCCGAGGGAGAGGACGGCCTGCCGCCCGGCGCGCTGCTGCTGCCCACCGGCGATCGTGTCCCTCTGGGTGAGTACGTCGTCACCGTCGGGCGCCAGAACGACTGCACCATCGTCCTGGCCGACCCGAACGTCAGTCGCCACCATGCAGAGATCCGCCCCTACGGCGACGGCTTCGTGGTGATCGATCTGGGTTCGACCAACGGCACCAAGGTGAACGACGCACGGGTGGCTGAGCACCAGCTCCGCGACGGCGACGAGGTCCGTTTCGGCAACACCGTGATGCACTTCCAGGCGTCCTAGGCTCACCCCCAGTGTCCGAGCAGCTGCTCACCGTTCTCAACCTGTGCCTCCTGGCGCTCCTGTACCTGTTCTTCCTGCGCGTGCTGCGTGCGGTCTGGACCGAGGTCAACCCGCCCAAGACGGCGACGGCCGAGGTCGCCGCCGGCCGGAGTCGCAAGGCGGCCAGGCAGAAGGCCCCCAAGCAGAAGCCGGCCCGCACCCGACGTGGCACCCCGGCGGTGCCGACCCGACTGGTCCTGATCGAGCCGGCACCCCGCGCCGGCATGGAGTTCCCCCTCGGCGAGGAGCTGACCGTCGGACGAGCCGCGGGCTGCTCCATCGCGCTCGACGAGCAGTACGTGTCGCAGGTGCACTCGCGCATCTTCATCCGTGACGGCTCGGTGTTCGTCGAGGACCTCGGCTCCACGAACGGCACGTGGGTCAACGGCTCCCGCGCCGTCGGCCAGATGCCGGCCCGGCTCGGCGACCGCATCCAGATCGGCAACGTCGTGATGGAGGTCCGGTGACCGAGGAGTCCCCGGAGATCCGTCTCGTCACGGGTTCGAGCTCGCTCGTCGGGCAGGTCCGCTCGGCGAACGAGGACTCGATCCTCGTCACCGACGAGCTCGTCGCCGTCGCGGATGGCATGGGCGGCCACCGTGCGGGTGAGGTCGCTTCGGCCGACACCGTCGAGGTGCTCTCGGGTGTCGCGGACCACCGCTCGCTCGTCGACCTGGTCTCGGCGGTGCACCTGGCGAACCGCCGCATCAACGACCGCGCCGAAGAGGACGAGGACCTGCGCGGCATGGGCACCACGGTCTGCGTCGTCGGTCTCGTCGACGAGGACGGCGACCACCTGGCGGTGCTCAACGTCGGCGACAGCCGGGTCTACCTGTACGCCGCGGGCGAGCTCCGCCAGCTCACCGAGGACCACTCGCTCGTCGAGACCCTCGTCCGAGAGGGCCGCATCACCCCGGCCGAGGCCGAGGTCCACCCGCAGCGCAACGTGCTGACCAGGGCGCTCGGTGTCGAGGCGCTCGTCGTCGTGGACGCCTGGCTGCTCGCGCCGTGCGACGGCGACCGACTGCTGCTGTGCAGCGACGGGCTGTTCAACGAGCTCTCCGAGGACCGCATCGCCGAGATCCTCGGCGAGGGCGACGATCCGCAGGTGACCGCCCAGCGACTCGCGGCCGAGGCCGACGCCGCGGGCGGGCGCGACAACATCTCGGCCATCGTCGTCGAGGTGCAGGACTCCGGTGCGGCCGCCGCACCGCTCGGCGACCGTGCCCGCCGCATCGCCACCCCGACGGTCGATCTCGACGACGCGTTCCGCGACGCCGAACACGACACCGCCACCGTGCCGCTCGTGCCGATCTCGGCCGCGCCGGGCGGCACCGAGGTCCCACCGTCCGACGAGCCCGACGACGGCCCTGCCGCTGACGAGGACACGGTCGCCGCCGCGGATGTCGTGGCCCCACCGGTCGAACCGGTCGGCGACGAGTCGGACGCACCCGCGTTCGACCCGGCGATGTTGGGCGCGTCGCCCGGCCTGGACGGCACACCGGTCGTGCTCGACGACGACACCGACGGCGAGGTCGTCGACACCGGTGCCCGGCACCAACGCAGCTGGCGCACGCCGCTGTTCGTGCTGACCGTGCTGCTCATCGTCGCGGTAGCGGTCGGCGCCGTGCTCTACCAGGTCGGCAGCGGTTGGTACGTCGGGACCGACGACGGAGAGGTCGTCATCTACGAAGGTCGACCGACCGCGCTCCTGTGGCGTCAGCCCGAGGTCGTCGAGCGCTTCCAGATCGACCTCGACCTGCTCTCGAGGAAGGACCGCTCCGATCTCGAGGAGACCCGCGAGTTCGAGACCGAGGACAAGGCACGGACCTACGTGACCAACATGGAGTCCCGGGCGACCACCACGACGACGACCACCACCACGACCACGACGACGACCACCACGACGACCACGACCACCGCGGCGCCACCTCCGCCCCCGGCCCCTCCGGCACCGCCGGCGTGACGCTCACCAGCGACCCCGGCCCCGCCGCGACGAACGGGACGGCGACCGCCCACGACGCCACGGTCAAGGCGCTCGGACGTCGACGCCGCACCACCGAGCTCGGTCTGCTGCTGCTCGCCTTCCTGGTGATCTGCGGCGCCTACGCGCTCGCCAGCCTCGGTCGCAGCGCCTCGCTGCCGGCCGACATCGTCCCGTTCCTCGGCATCCTGTTGGCGTTGCTGCTCGGCGCCCACGTCGCCACCCGCCGCCTCGCCCCCGCGGCCGACCCGCTGTTCCTGCCGCTCGCCGCGCTGCTCAACGGCATCGGGTACGTCTTCATCGCCCGCATCGACGGCGACCTGGCCGCGCTGCAGGCGTCGTGGACCGCGGTCGGCATCCTCGGGTACGTCATGACGCTCGCCGTCATCCGCGACATCCGGGTGCTCCAGCGCTACCGCTACACGTTCGGACTGCTGGGTGTGCTCCTGCTGGTCCTGCCCCTGCTGCCGGGCATCGGCCAGACGATCAACGGCTCGCGCATCTGGGTGTCGATCGGTCCGGTCAACTTCCAGCCGGGCGAGTTCGCCAAGATCTGCCTCGCCATCTTCTTCGCCGGCTACCTGGTCGAACGACGCGAGCTGCTCGGTGTCGCCACGTTCCGCATCGGTCGCCTCAACACACCCGACCCGAAGCACTTCGCACCCATCCTCCTGGCGGTCGGCTTCGCGCTCGTGGTCATGGTCTTCGAGAAGGACCTGGGCTCGGCGCTGCTGTTCTTCATCCTCTTCATCGTGATGCTGTGGGTCGCCACCGGCCGGGGCAGCTACGTCGCGGTCGGCGCGGGTCTCTTCGCCGCGGCCGCGTACGTCGCGTGGACGCAGTTCGGGCACGTGAAGCTGCGCGTCGAGACGTGGATCAACCCGTGGGCCGATCCCGGTGACGGCGGCTACCAGGTCATCCAGGCCGCCTACGCGCTCGCGTGGGGCGGCACCACCGGCACCGGACCGGGGCTCGGCATCTCCGGGCGCATCCCCGCGGACGAGTCCGACTTCATCTTCGCCGTGATCGGCGAGGAGCTCGGTCTGCTCGGTGCGACCGCGGTGCTCTGCGCCTTCCTGTTGCTCGCGGGCAGCGGCCTGCGGGCGGCCCGCCGCTCGACCGACGCGTTCGGCTCGCTGCTCGTCGTCGGGCTCACCGCGCTGATCGCGTTCCAGGCGTTCATCATCATCGCCGGTGTCATCCGGGTCCTGCCGCTGACCGGCGTGACGTTGCCGTTCGTCTCGTACGGCGGGTCGTCCCTCGTCGCGAACTACGTCCTGTTGGCGTTGATCGTGCGCGTGTCGGACCAGACCGAACGGCGCGCGCCCGAACCGGTGGTGGCGCAGTGAACCGCCAGATCAAGATCCTCGGCGCGGTGATCATGATCGCCTACGTCGCGCTCTTCGCGAAGCTCAACCAGATCCAGGTGTTCCAGGCGTCGTCCTACAACGACCGGCCCGAGAACACCCGGGCGCAGCGTCGCGACTTCAACCGGCCCCGGGGCGACATCGTCACTGCGGACGGGGTGCCCGTCGCGTACTCCGAGGAGCGGAGGGCGGACCTGCGGTATCAGCGCGTCTACCCCGAGGGCGACCTGTACGCGCACATCACCGGTTACTACTCGTTCCTGCTGGGTTCGACCGGCGTCGAGCGCACCTACAACGCCGAGCTCACCGGGCGGACCGCCTCGCTGCAGCTGCACGAGCTGTCCGGGTTCTTCTCGGACCCCTCGAGCGAGGGCGACGTCGTGCTGACCGTGCGCAGCCAGGTGCAGCTCGCGGCGCGTGACGCGCTCAACGGGCTCACCGGCTCGGTCGTCGCACTCGACCCCCGCACCGGCGGGGTGCTCGCGATGTACTCGAACCCGACCTTCGACCCGAACCTGATCTCGACGAACGTCACCGAGGACGCCGAGGCGATCAAGACGCTGCTGGACGCCGCCCCGGAGAAGCCGCTGCTGTCGCGGGCCTACCAGGAGCGCTTCTTCCCCGGCTCGACGTTCAAGGTGGTGACCGCGACCGCCGGGCTCACCTCGGGCGAGGTCACCGAGGCCGAGCCGGTCTATCCGGTCGTGCAGTCCTACACACCGCCGCTGACCAACCGGCCGATCTACAACTTCGACCGGAGCGCGTGCGGCGGCAACCTGTTCGCCATCCTCGAGCAGTCCTGCAACGCGGCGTTCGCCCAGATGGCCGCCGAGCAGCTCGGCCCCGAACCGATGATCGCCGCGGCCGAAGCGGCGGGCTTCAATGACACCCCGCCGATCGACCTGACCCGCCCGGCACGCTCGGTGTACCCCACGGACTTCGGGTCCGTCGTGTCCCGTCCGGAGGGTGCGGCGCCGGTCTACGACGACACCCCCGTGCTCGCGCAGACGGCCATCGGGCAGAACGACGTCGCCGCGACGCCGCTGCAGATGGCGCTGGTGGCCGCCGGTGTCGCCAACGAAGGGCGCATCATGACGCCGCACGTGATGGGCGAGATCCTGGCCCGTGACCGAGAGGTCGTCGCCCGCTACGACGAGCGACCGTGGCGCGACCTCTCCGCGCCCGACGTCGCCGAGGTGCTGCGCCGCGGGATGATCGGTGTGGTGCAGACCGGCACCGCGGTGGGGCTGCGGATCCCGGGCTACGACGTCGGCGCCAAGACCGGCACCGCGCAGCTCGGCACCACCCCACCCAAGTCGCACGCCTGGATGATCGCCTTCGCGGGGCCAGAGGGACAGGAGCCCACGGTGGCGGTCGCCGTGATGGTCCAGGGTGTCGACGGCGACAGCGGTCTGACAGGCGGACGCGTCGCCGGGCCGATCGC
>JAFAFN010000544.1 GCA_023423475.1 Actinomycetes bacterium
GCACGTCGGAGCAGCCGCCCAGCGGAGCGACGTCGCCGTCGACCGCGATGCGGGGCAACAGCGCGCTGCTGTCGACCTCGGCGGCGATGGCACGCGCCTCGGCACCGTCAGCGGCCGCCATGACGTCGTACATCGCCTGCGGCTCGCTGCGCAGCACGATCCGCGCGGTGCCGTCGACCTGGCGGGCCGAGACCAGGTCGCCTTCGACCTCGGCGGTCTGGACGACCGTCGGCGTCGTCGGATCGGCGAGCGAGACGAGTGTCAGCGTCGTGCCGGTCGTGAACGGCACGATCGGGGGATCGACGGGAATCGGCGGAGCCGGTGCGACGGTGGTCGGCGGAGTGGTCGTGGTGGTGGTCGGTGCCGACGTCGTGGTGGTGGTCGCCGGCACCGTCGTGGTGGTCACGGTGCCGTCCGGGACCGTGTCACCAGGGACGGTGGTCTCGGGCACCGCGGTGTCCTGGGTGGTCTCCTGCGGGGAGCCGCCCGAGCTGGAGCCAGCCGCGCCGGAGCCGGCCGCGCTGGCGGGCGCCGGGGCAGCGGTCACGGTCGGGACCGGCATGGGCTCGACGATGTCGTCCGCGAACCCTCGGCTGGTTCCCGCACCCCTCGACGCCGATGACCCGTAGGACGAACCGATCACCAACGCAGTGTCACCGCGCAGGAACAGGTCGGTCGCGGATCGCATCGACAGGTCGAGTGAACCGTCGATGGCGGGGGAGTCGTCCAGCACGGTGACCCGTAGGACGCCGTCGACGACCGAGACGATCCGGCGTCCGTCGGTCTTGACGAGGTCGGACTCGTCGACCCCGACCTCCTGGTTGTTGGTGCCCGTCGGCTGGTCGCTCGCGGCGAGTGCTTCGGTCGACTCGTCAGCTGCACCCGACGTCGAAGCGGGCGCCGCGGCAGCATCCTGCGAGCTCGACGTGTCGCCGCCAGCGGCGTCGGAGGACTCGGCGGAGGATCGGGCCATGCCATCTCCGTCCATTCCTGCGCCGCCCATCTCTGCGATCGTGGTCGTCGCCTGATCGGGCCACATCGACTCGGCCGCCGTCGCGAACACCGCGCGTGCGCTCCGCTCCAACGCGTCGCAGTCGTCCACCGCACGGAGGGGAGAGATCTCGGTCGCGGCGATCAGCGGCACGGATGGCCGTGGGTCGTCCCACGCCGAGTTGTCGGTGCAGCCGGTCAGCGCTGCGAGCGTCACGACTGCGAGCGCGGCGACCGCCGGTGGTGCGGACCACCGTGGACGGCGGCGTGATCCGCTGGTGGGGGTGCTGGATGCCATGACCTGCTCCTCGCGTTCGTTCATCGGTCGGTTCCGACGACGCAGGCGATCGGCTGGTTCCCGGGAATCCGACGATCGAACACCCGTTCGGTTACACTGTGACTCGTGAGCGTGATGCAGGGGTCGCTCTTCGGCGCAGGTGAGCTCGAGATCCGACACGATGCCGCCGTGCATCGCACGTGGCTCGATTCGGAGTGCTGGATCGACGAGATCCACGGCTGGCTCGGTGGGCAGATGGAGCTCTACGAGCGCCTGGCCCGGGCCGACCTGTGGCATCGGGCGACCCGGCCGATGTACGGCGAGATGGTCGCCGAGCCACGGTTGTCCGCAGGGCTCCGGGTGCACGGTCCGCGCACCCCGGCGATCGTGCGTCGCATGTCCGACGCGCTCGCTCGTCGCTACGACGTCCCGATGAACGGGCTCTGGCTCAACTGGTACCGCTCCGGCGACGACGCCGTCGCCTGGCACGCGGACCGGATCGGGCGCGCCCACAAGGACCCGCCCGTCGCGATCGTGTCACTCGGGTCCACGCGCCGGTTCCAGCTCCGGCCGAAGGGTGGTGGACCGAGCACCACCTTCACGCCGGCCGGTGGTGACCTGCTGGTCATGGGCGGTGCCTGTCAGCACCGTTGGGAGCACCAGGTCCCGCGCTCGCGCCATGGCGGCGCACGCATCAGTGTGACCTTCCGGCCACTGGCCGCTCGGGCCGAGGACCGAGAGGACTGGGCGCCGGGGCGCGTCACCTCGGACGCCCGTCAGGGCTGAACGAACGCTCCCGGCAGTCGGTGGCTCAGGCGGCCGAGGTGGGCAGCCAGGCGGGTCGGGTCGACTCGTAGGCGGTGATGTCGCCCTCGTTCGACAGCGTGATGCCGATGTCGTCGAGGCCGTGGAGGAAGCGGTGGCGCACCGCGTCGTCGAGCGGGAAGTCGACGACCAGGTCGAGTCCCTGCACCTCGAGCACACGCTGCTCGACGTCGATGGTCACCTCGAGGGTCGGGTTCGCGGCGATCTCGTCGAGCAGGTAGCGGCCGGTCTCGGCGCTCACCTGGACCGGCACGAGGCCGTTCTTGGTCGAGTTGTTGCGGAAGATGTCGCCGAAGCGGGGCGAGATGACGGCCTGGAAGCCGTACTGCTGGATGGCCCACACGGCGTGCTCACGGCTCGAGCCGGTGCCGAAGTTGGGTCCTGCGATCAGGATGTTGGCGCCCGCGTGCTCCTCGCGGTTCATGACGAAGTCGGGCTCGTCGCGCCACTCCGAGAAGAGGCCCTTCTCGAAGCCGGTGCGCTCGACCTGCTTGAGCCAGTCGGAGGGGATGATCTGGTCGGTGTCGACGTCGGAGCGGTCGAGGGGGACGGCGGTCCCGGAGATGATGTGGACGGGTTCCATGTGGGTCTCGATTCGGTGATGCGTGCGTGGTGATGCGTGCGTGCAGTCGTGCGGGCTCGGTTGGCGGGACGACTCAGAGGTCGTCGGGGCCGGCGAAGTGGCCGGCGATGGCCGACGCGGCGGCGATGGCGGGGGAGACCAGGTGGGTGCGACCACCGCGGCCCTGGCGACCCTCGAAGTTGCGGTTCGACGTCGATGCCGAACGCTCGCCGGGGGCGAGCTTGTCGGGGTTCATCGCCAGGCACATCGAGCAGCCCGGCTCACGCCAGTCGAAGCCGGCATCGACGAAGATGCGATCCAGGCCCTCGGCCTCGGCCTGCGCCTTCACCGCATGTGATCCGGGCACCACCAGGGTGCGGACGCCCTCGGCGACGGTGCGGCCCTTGGCGACCTCGGCCGCCGCACGCAGGTCCTCGATGCGACCGTTGGTGCACGAGCCGATGAAGATCGTGTCGACCTTGACCGAGCGGAACGGCGTGCCGGCGGTGAGCTCCATGTACTCGAGCGCCCGGGTGGCGGCGTCGCGCTCGACGCTGTCCTCGAAGTCGCTCGGTGCGGGAACGTTGCCCGACAGCGGGATGACCTGGCCCGGGTTGGTGCCCCACGAGACGTGCGGCTCGATGTCGGCGGCGTCGAGGAAGATCCCCTTGTCGAAGGTCGCGCCCTCGTCGGTGTGCAGGGTCTTCCAGTCCTCGAC
>JAFAFN010000581.1 GCA_023423475.1 Actinomycetes bacterium
CACGCGCAGGCCATCGCCGAGCAGTTGCGACGGCGCCACCGCGTCGAGGCGGTCGTCGCGGTCTCCGACGATCCCGACGCCTCGTCGAAGATCGCCCGCTTCGCCGCCGGCGACGCCCCCTGGATCATCGCGGTGCGCATGGTGTCCGAGGGGGTCGACATCCCCCGGCTGCGCATCGCCGTGTTCGCCACGACGACCACGACCGAGCTGTTCTTCCGCCAGGCGGTCGGACGTGTCGTGCGCTGGACCCGCGGCGTGCCGCGCCAGAAGGCGTACTTCTTCCTGCCCGACGACGCCCGGCTCCGGCACTTCGCGACGCACCTGTCCGAGCAGCGACGCCACAGCCTCCGCAAGAAGGCGACCGAGGACGACGGCCTGCTGCAGCCCGAGGGCGAACCCGAGCTGGATGCGATCGACGATCCCGAGGAGCAGATGAGCCTGTTCGCGGTGATCGGATCGGTCTCCTTGGGGGAGTCCGGCCAGAGCGGACCCGATCACGACGACCACGGCGACGACGGCGTCTTCGGCGACGATCCCGACGGCCACGCGACCGATCCCAGGGACGAGCCGGGCGTGGACCTGATCCTGCTGCCGCCGCCCTTGCCGGGCGGCGGCATGCCTCGGAGCCTCGATGGCGACGACGGCACCCACCGGGGCGGCGACACGCTCAACCTGCGCCAGCGGAAGGTCGCGCTGCGCGACTCGAACGCGGATCTCGCCCGCGACCTCGTGCGGATCACGGGTTGGAGCCATCCACAGGTCAACGCCGAGCTGAACCGCCTGTCGGGCATCCGCAAGATCTCCGAGGCGACCCTCGAACAGCTCGAACGACGCCTGGTCGTCGGGCGGAAGTGGCTCAAGTCCGCCTGACGGACGAGGAGACACCGACCCACTCCGAGAGCTCGGAGCGGGTCGGTCCCGTGACGACAGCCCATGGGCTCACGGTCGGCAATGGGGCGGAATGCCGACTGTGAACCCGAGTGACGTGCCGTCGAGTACTGCCTCCCTCTGCGATGGCCGATGCCTGGTCGAACCGACCGCTCGCATCTCGAACTCTGCGTCGTCGGGGGAACAGATCCGTTACACCCGGGATCAGCGGCGCCGAGCGGGTCCTCTCGAGCCGCCGAGGGCATCGGCCACGGCGACGCTCAGGCGCCGCGAGCCGAGCAGGATCGCGGTGGTCGCCGCGGCGTCGAGCAGCTCCTCGGCGACCTCGAGGTCGCCGGTCCCGAGTCGCGCGGATCGTGCGGTCGCCTCACCGTGGGCCGCCCAGGCGGACCAGAGTCGCATGCCGCTGTCCGCGTCGCGGCGGCGAGCGTGCGAGAAGCGCTCGACCGCGGCGTCGAGGTCGCCGCGCAGCATCGCCAGCAGGCCGCGGTAGCGGTCGATGTGGCCGATGACGAGCACCACCGAGCACGCCACCACGACCTGCGGGTCGTGTTCGTCGAGGCGCCGCTCGAGCAACGCGCCGAGCTCGACGTCGTCTGCTTCGGCTGCGACCTCGGCGGCGAAGGCGAGTGTCGAGAGGTACGCCCAGTCCGGCCCGAGGCCATCGAGCTCGCGCCGCAACATCGACAGCTGGGCTGCTCGCCCGTCGACGTCGCCGAGCTCGCCACGACACGCGGCGACCAGGGGGCGGAGCATGCGACGCGGCGACATGTCGAGCGCGCCGACCATGAGCGGCTCGAGCTCGTGCAATCGGATCTGCTCGCGGCGGATCACCGTCAGGTGCAGCATCCGAGCGGTGATCGCCAGGTTCTCGAGCCCGGGGTGGGGGCGGTCGGTGACCATCGCGCTGTGGTCGTCCGCGATGTCGAGCGGCTCGACGGCGAGCGCCAGACCGACCCGCGCGAGGTCGAGGTGGAGTCGTATGCCCGGTGCGAGCGACGGGTCCGTCGTCGGAGCCGGTGGCACCGCAGCAGCGACTTCGGCGATCCGACCGAGCCGGAGCCGGGCGGACTGCATGAGCAGGAACGCCCTCGCCACCAGCGCAGGTGAATCGATGGCGTCCATCCGACGGACCAGGTCGCGTGCCGCCTCCTCGAACGGCACGGGTCCGAGGCACGCCGCATCGGACTGCCGGAGCGCGGCGTAGGCGAGCAGCCCGTCCAGCTCGGCGTCGTCGACCATCCGGGCGTGCTCGCGGGCGGCCTGCAGTGCACGGTCGGCCGCTGCCGCATCGACGTTCACCAGCTGCTCGGTCTTCCAGAACAGCAGGTGCGCCCGGCGGTGGTGCTCGTCGGGTGGGACCGAGGCGAGGACCTCGTCGATGAGCTCCACCATCTCGAGCGCCTCGGGGATGGTGGCCGCGATGCCGAGCGCGGCACGCGCACTCAGGCTGTCGGCCGCGACGTCCCAGCGACTCGTGGCGAGGGCGAGCGCGATCGCGTCGCCCAGCGACGAGGCCGCCCCGACCAGATCACCGTCGATGGCGAGTCCGATGCCGAGGCCGAGCTCTGCGACCGAGCGCTGCTCGGCGGACGGCGAGCCGAGCGAGAGGACGGTGCGGAAGTGCTCCACGGCGATGAGGGGCGCGCCGAGCTCGATCGCACGTCGGCCGGCGGCGAGCGAGGCGTCCGCGATCTCCGGGTCGACCGCGAGGGGGCGTGCTCTGGCCAGGTGGTAGGCGAGTCGGTCGGTGCCGCCCACCGACCCCGGGTCGATCGAACGTGCTGCACTCAGGTGGAGCTGCACCCGACGCGCCGGTTCGATCTGGTCGTGGGTGACCTGTCGCATGACGCCGTGCGAGAACACGATCCGGTCCTCGGGCGACGACGGGTCGAGGATCCTGGCGGCACGCAGCTCGGCCAGCCGATCGGCGAGCTGTGCCGGGTCCTCTCCGAGCGCGGCGGCGACCTCGCCGACCGAGGAGTCGATGCCGAGCACGGAGGCGGCCTCGAGCAGCTGCACCGACGATCCGGACAGGTCCCCGAGCCTCGACAGGCAGAGCCGTTCGAGGGTGCGGGGGACCGAGCCCGACCCCGGTGGCCCCGGCGACGGCGCGAGGTGGGTCGCGAGCAGCCCGGCGAAGTACGGGTTGCCGCCCGCCGCCGCGACGACCTCATCCGCTCGGGGATCGTCGGGGGTGAGACCGGCGACGCGCAGGAGCGACTCGGGGTCGAGCGGCGTGACGGTGAGCTCGATCGGCTCGATGGATGCACGGAGCTCCTCGATCAGCGACGCGAGCTCGCTGTCGTCCATGTCGGAGGACCGGGCGGTGAGCACGAGCACGATCGGTCGGTGCCGGTGGTGGCCCACGAGGTGCTCGATGAACGCGAGCGTCATCGGGTCCGCCCACTGCGCGTCGTCGAGGGTGATCAGCAGGCGCCCCCGGTCGGCCAGCTCGGCGACCAGGTCGCACACCGCCTCGAGCGTCCGCTGCCGCCGTCGGGACCCCCGCTCGGGCCACATCGACGCGTCCCCGTCGTCGACGCGGTCCAGCAGCGACGCCACCGCGGCGCTGGCGCCGGGGACCTGTGGGTCGGCGAACGGCACGAGGGCCTCGAGCACCGGCTGCAGCGGGACGATGCCCGTGCGCTCGCACCGGGCACGGACGACGACGCCCTCGACGTCGACGAAGGTCGCGGCGAAGGATTCGAGCAGGGCGGACTTGCCGATGCCGGCCTCGCCGTCGAGCACCACGAGTCGCAGGGCGTCGGTCGTCGCCAGGTGCCGCAGCTCGCCCAGCTCGGCGTCGCGGCCGAGCAGCGGCCGGGCGCGGGTGCCGGCGTTCGTGCGTCCGATCACGTCCGCGAGCGACGTGGACGGTGCGGTGAGCAGCGGGGAGCTCGCCTCGCTCCCACGGTCCAGTCGTCGTGCCAGGTCGTCCAGCTCCGGTCCGACCACCCCTCCGAGCTCGTCGTCGAGCATGGTCGCGAACTCCGCGAGCGATCGAGCGGCGTCCGCGGTCCGTCCGCTCCGTGCGAGTGCGATGCACCTGAGCGCCACCGTGGACTCCCGCAACGGCTGACGTGCGAGCACCTGGTCGGCGGCATCGAGCGCCTCGGAGAGGCGGGAGAGCTGCAGGAGCGAGGCGACCCGCAGCTCGAGGGTCGAGGTGCGCAGGCCCTCGAGGCGGTCGTGGTCGACCCGGACCGACGGCAGGTGGGTGAACCCGTCGTAGGCCTCGCCGCGCCACAGCCGCTCGGCCTGCTCGGTCAACGCCACGACCTGGGTGTGGGACCCCCTGCGGTGGTCGTCACGGATGCGTTCGGCGAGGTCGTCGAAGCACCCGGCGTCGATCGCAGCGGTCCCCGCGACGAGCTGGTAGGCGCGCGGCTCGCTGCGCAGCAGGCAGTCCTCGGAGTCGGGGAGTCGGTGGCGCAGTCGGTTGACGGTGACGCGCAACGCCGCGTCGCTGACGCGCCGGCCGTCCCACAGCTCGTCGGCGAGGACCTCGGCCCGGGTGCTCGTGCCGCGTCGTGCGACGAGGAGCGCGAGCAGTCCCGCCTCCCGCTCGCCGGCGAGCGCTCGCATCTCTCCCTCAGCGAACACGGCCGGCCTGCCGAGCACACCCACCCTCACCCGCGACAGCCTAGTGATCCTTGCTGGGGGAATCGTCCGGCGCTCGCTCAGTCGCGCGAGCGGCTCGTCCCGCGGTCCTCCCAGGGTCGTTCGGGCCACGGGTGCTTCGGGTAGCGGCCGCGCATCTCGGCGCGCACCTGGGCGTAGCTGCCCCGCCAGAACCCCGGCAGGTCCGCCGTGCGCTGCAGCGGTCGTCCGGCGGGGGAGAGCAGCTCGATGCTGACCGGGACGCCGGCGACGCTCGGCTGGGTGTCGGTGCCGAGCAGGTCGCGGAGGCGGATCGACGCGGTCACGCTGGCGGGGTCGCCGCCGAGCGTGCCGTAGTGCAGCGCGACCTTGCGGCCGCCGGGCAGCTGCCAGTGGGTCGGTGCCAGCTCGTCCAGCATCCGCTGCTGGTTCCAGTCGAGTCGGCTGGTGAGCGCCTGGCGGACATCCAGACGTGCCAGGTCCGCTCGGCGGCGCGCCCGGCCGATGAACGGCCCGAGCCAGTCGGTGACCGACGAGGCGAGCGCCTCGTCGGACCAGTCCGGCCAGTTTTCGCCCTGGGTCGCACGGAGGAACGCGACCCGGGCCCGGAGCTCGCTGACCCGTTCGAGTCCGCGCAGCAACGTCAGGTCGGACGCCACCGCTCGCAGCACCGCGTCGGTGACTGCTGACGCGTCGGGTGTTCGGAGGCGCTCCTCGTCGACCGTGATCGCGCCGAGGGATCGCCGCCGCACGGCGAGCAGGTTGTCGCGCACCGGATCCCACTCGACGACGTCATCGACCTCGAGCGCGTCGTCGAGCACGTCGAGCACCACCTTGGCCTCCACCGCCGCACCGAGGTGCAGTCGGCCGGATCGACCGCTGTCCCCGCCGTCGAGATCCGAAGCGATGATCCACTCGGCGCGTGTCAGGTGGTGCGCATCCGGACCCTGCGCGATGGCGACCTCGCCACCGGAGCGGAGGTGGAACACCGCGACGTCCCGTCCGCCGTCGTCGCGACGTGCGGCTGCTCGTCGGCGCGCGACCCGGTCCGGGTAGCCGGCCAGGAGCAGCCGGGCCACCGCCGCATCGTGGGTGTCGTCGGCGGTCGGTGTGGCGTCGGCCGGGCGTGTGCCTCGGTCGACGCCGAGGGTGCGGCGCCACTCGCGCAGCGCATGTCGTGCGTCGCCCGTCGCGTCGCCACGCTGCAGCGATCGGACGCGCTCCGCGACGTCGATCTCGCCCGATCGTGAGGTCTCGAGCACCGCGAGCAGCTCCGCCGCCAGGAGCGGGTCGAGATCGAGCTCGTCCGCCGCGAGCGCGACGGCCGCCAGTCGCGGATGGAAGCCGATCTCGGCCATTCGTCGGCCGCGACCGGTCAGCGCGCCGGTGGCATCGAGCGCGCCGAGCGAGCTCAGCAGCATCGCCGCCCGTGTCGTCGGGCCCTCGGGCGGCGGGTCCAACCACGACAGAGTGGCAGGGTCGGTGACGCCCCACGCCCGCAGCTGCAACAGGAGGGCGGCGAGCTCGCCGTCGACGATCTCGGGCAGGTCGGCGGCGGGTCGGTGGCGGTCGTCGGACTCGGCCCAGAGGCGGTAGCCGACACCGGGTGCGAGTCGACCGGCGCGTCCCCGGCGCTGGTCGGCCGCGGCTCGGCTGGCCGCGACGGTGGTCATCGCGGGAAGGCCGGTGTGCGGGTCCGCTCGGACCGTGCGTCGACGTCCTGCGTCGATCACGACGCGCACCCCGGGCACCGTGATGGACGTCTCGGCGAGGCTGGTCGAGAGGATGACCCGGCGACGACCGTCGGGGTCGGGCTGCACCGCCCGGTCCTGCTCCTCGGGCGACAGCGAGCCGTGCAGCTCGACGACCGCCACGTCGTCGGGGACACCGGAGCGCACGAGTCGTCGAGCCGTCCGGTGGATCTCCGGGCGACCAGGCAGGAACACCAGCACGTCACCGGGATCGGTTCGCAACGCCTCGCCGACCACGGTCGCGACGCGGTCCTCGAGCGGGTCGTGGGCCGAACCGGGTCGGTACCGGGTCTCGACGGGGTGGATCGGCGCGTGCGCCTCGACCACCGGCGTCCCGGGCCCGAGCAGCTGGGCGACCGGACCGGGGTCGATCGTCGCCGACATGACCAGCACGCGCAGGTCGGGGCGCAACGAGTCGCGGACGTCGAGCACGAGGGCGAGCGCCAGGTCCGAGTCGAGCGACCGTTCGTGGAACTCGTCGAGCAGCACGGCGCTCACACCCTCGAGCGACGGGTCGCGTTGCAACCTGCGGACGAACAGTCCCTCGGTGACCACCTCGACGCGGGTGTCGCCGGCGACCCGTCGTTCGCCGCGGACCGAGTAGCCGAACGTCGCGCCGACCCGCTCGCCAGCGACCTCGGCCATGCGACCGGCTGCCAGACGTGCCGCCAGCCGTCGGGGCTCGAGCACGACGATCCGGCCCTGCTCGGCCCAGGGTTCGGCGAGCAGCGCCGGTGGCACGCCGGTGGTCTTGCCCGTCCCTGGAGGTGCGACGAGCACTGCGGTGCCCGGGTCGCGCAGCGCCGAGCGGAGGTCGTCGATGACCTCGTCCACCGGCAGCGGGGTCGAACCTGGCACCGGCGGAGTCTACGGAGCCCCGCGCACGACCCCGCGAGGGACCGGACCTACCGTGGAGGCATGGACCGCACATCTCGAACCGGTTGGATCGGCGGGCGCGGGGCGATGGCGATGGCTGCCGTGCTCGTGCTGCTCCTCGTCGGATGTGGCGACGACGGGTCCGCCGCCGAGGTCCCCACTGCCGAGCCCGGCACGGTCACGACCATCGATGCCGCCGAGGCTGCCGCACTGCTGGACAGCGACCGCGGCGTCCTGGTGCTCGACGTGCGCACCGTCGAGGAGTACCGCTCGGGCCACGTCGTGGGTGCGCAGAACATCGACGCGTCCGACGCCGGGCTGTGGGAGCGGCGCACCTCCGCGCTCGACCCCGAGGCCCCGGTCGTCGTCTACTGCCAGACCGGCCGGCGC
>JAFAFN010000049.1 GCA_023423475.1 Actinomycetes bacterium
GCCTTCGGCGCAGCGCTCGCCGGCGCGAGCCTCTTCGGGCCGATGGGCGCGGTGCTGGCGTTGCCGGCGGCAGCGGTCATCCAGGCCTTCGTGTCGACCTACCTCGCTCGTCACGACGTCATCGAGAACGATCTGACGCGCCTCGACATCATCGAGGCGACCCAGGGGGAGTCCGCGTTCCGTCGGGCGCTGCGCCGGGTCAGTCGGGACGAACCGATCGATTGAGCGGCGGGCCGCCCCTCAGCTCGGCGCGTCGTCGGACTGGGTGGATGCCCGGGCGAGCAGGAAGCGGCCGAGGGTGCGCAGGAGTCGGCCGCGCTCGTCGTCCCAGGCGAGCCGCGGTTCGTTCCAGTACAGGTGCATCGCGCCCACGGGCGCGCCACGCTCGAGGATCGGCAGGTGCAGGCAGGAGCTGATGCCCAGGTCGCCCAGCGTCGCCGACGACCCCGGCTGGACCGGTAGGGCGGCAGCGTCCTCGACGAGCAGGTAGCGCTGCGGGTTCAGCGGCGCGAGTCCCCACGGGAACCAGCCGAGTGGGAGCTGTCCGGGGGTCGACCACGGCGAGACAGGGCGTCGACAGAGCTCGACCACCCGATCGGGCGTGACGGAGTAGAGCATCGATGCGTCGGCCCACGAGCAGTCCCTGACGAGGTCGAGCCCTTCGTCGAGCACGCGCTCGCACGACCACTCCGTGGAGTGCGTCGACAAGCGGTCGACCGCAGCGCTCAGCCCCGCACGCTGCACCTCGGTTCCGTTCGCTGCCATCCGCCTGGTCCCGTCGCCGTCCGGACCATCCGGCTCGACCGCTCCTTCTCCCGCATCGTCGGCCGGAACCACTCGGAACTGGAGAACTCCGTCGCGTGCGTCGCCCGCGACGCGGGCCAAGATGGCGGGGTGAGCAACCTCTTCCCCGAGATCGACCACCGACGGACCGAGTTCCTCGACGTCGGCGACGGTCACACGATCTGCATCCACGAGGCCGGGAACCCCGACGGCAAGCCAGCGGTGGTCCTCCACGGCGGACCCGGCGGGGGATCGTCTCCGAAGCAGTACCGGTTCTTCGACCCGGCGCGCTATCGCATCGTGTTGATCGATCAGCGTGGGTGCGGCGAGAGCACGCCACTCGCCTCGGTCGAGCACAACACGACCTGGGACCTCGTGCGTGACATCGAGCGCGTGCGTGAGCACCTCGGCGTCGACCGCTGGCTCGTGTTCGGCGGCTCGTGGGGCTCGACGCTCGCGCTCTCGTACGCCCAGACCCACCCGGAGCGTGTCACCGAGCTGGTCATGCGCGGGATCTTCATGCTGCGGCCCTCGGAGCTCCGCTTCTTCTACCAGGACGGTGCCAGCCATCTCTTCCCCGACGCGTGGGAGCGCTACGTCGCACCGATCCCCATCGACGAGCGTGGCGATCTCATCTCGGCGCACCACCGCCGCCTGTTCGGCGACGACCCCGATGCCCGGGCCCTCAGCGCCCGGGCATGGGCCGACTGGGAGCACGCCACTGCGACCCTCGAGGGCGCGGCAGCACCGGGGTTCCCCGGCGACCCGGACGCGTTCGCCCGCATCGAGAACCACTACTTCGTCAACGGCGGCTTCTTCGAGTCGCCCACGCAGCTGCTCGACGGCGTCGACCGCATCCGCCACATCCCGGCGGTCATCGTGCAGGGCCGCTACGACGTCGTGTGTCCGATGCGCAGCGCGTGGGACCTGCACCGGGCGTGGCCCGAGGCGGAGCTCGTGGTGAACACCCTCGCCGGCCACTCGATGTTCGACCCCGAGAACGCTGCGGCCCTGGTCGCGGCATGCGACCGATTCGCCGGCCGCACGAGGGTCTGACCTTTCTTCTTCCGCCTCTTGCGGGTTGCTGGTAATCATGCGTATGGTTA
Source organism: Actinomycetes bacterium (assembly GCA_023423475.1). Taxonomy (GTDB): domain Bacteria; phylum Actinomycetota; class Acidimicrobiia; order Acidimicrobiales; family Microtrichaceae; genus JAFAFN01. The sequence continues at coordinate 1,890 of JAFAFN010000049.1, forward strand.
GCAGCAAATCACGACACGGACGCGACCGGGGGGTCGGAAGTGCCGGGTCACGTCAAGAGGGGGTCTGCTGTGACCAACGTTCTGCTCGTCCGCGCGCTGCTGCGCGCCTCCGTCGATCGGGGGCAGCGGTGAACGCTCCACGCACCCGGCGCCTGTTCGCCGGTGTCCTCGCCCTGGTCCTGATCGGGACCGCCGCTGCATGCAGCAGCGACTCCGATGGTGATGCCGACGCCGGCGGCTCCTCCGGAGGTGGCGGTGCGAACGAGGAACGCGTGATCGGCATCGCCGCGATCACGCTCCAGTCGCCCGCCGTCGGTGTCCAGATCGAGACCGCGGAGCGGGCCGCCGAGCTGCTCGGCTGGAAGACGATCGTGACCAACGCCAACGGCGATCCCGCCAAGATGGCGGCGGATGTGACCAGCCTGGTGAACCAGGACGTCGACGCGATCCTCGACATCGCCATCTCGCCCGCGCAGGCCCAGGAGGGCTTCCGCGCCGCAAAGGAGAAGGACATCCCGATCATCGCGATCGGCGCACCGCTCGACGACCCCCAGGGGTACTTCGCAGCGACCTACGCACCGAGCGACGAGGAGATGTCCAACCTGCTCTCCGCACAGATGATCAAGGACTACGACGGCAAGGGGCAGGCGCTCTCGCTGAACGCCTCGGGTCTGCCGGCGCTCGCCATCCGCTTCGAGACGCTCGTCGCCGACACCAAGGACACCGATATCGAGGTGGCCGTCGAGCACGAGACCGACCTGGCCAACGCGGTGCAGGACACCCAGACCGCCGTGGCCAACTCGCTGCGGGCGAACCCGGACATCAACATGATCTGGGCCACCCAGGACTTCGAGTTCACGGTGTCGCACCAGACCATCAAGAGCCAGAACCTGCAGCCCGCCGGGATCTACAGCTACTACCCGCCGCCGGACGCGCTGCAGCTCATGCGTGACTGGAAGGAGGGCGACGCGCCGATGGCCGCGGCGGACTCCCCGATCGAGTACGACCCCTGGTACGCCTTCGACGCACTGGTGAACAAGTGGATCCTCGAGGAGGAGGACTGGGTCACCGACATGTCGATCAAGCCCCTGCCGACGGCGCTGATCACCCCGGCCGACGTGCCCGAGGGCGACGCCTACCCGTGGGAGCCCTTCGAGCCGTTCTTCATCGAGCGCTGGACCAAGGCCGGCGTCGAGCTGAACGACTGACGTTC
>JAFAFN010000058.1 GCA_023423475.1 Actinomycetes bacterium
TAATCCAATTCATAATTTTTTTCAAGTTTTTCGTTTCCACACGAATTCAAAAAAAACACTACTAAAAACAAAGTGAAAAATCTCATATTTTCTTTTTAGGACGCTTTTTACAGCATTGCACATAACGAAAAAGTATTGGCGAAGTGCGGGCTGAATTGGACGAATAGTTCAATTCAGAACCGAGCGAAGCCGATGCTTTTTTCGGATTGTTAAATTACAAAAATAATCAATACGGAAAAGCAATCGGCGGAATATTTTACAAAATTTCAACGTTCCCAAAATCCCGCATTTTGCCAATACACTGTTAGCAGAAGTTTTTTATTTAAACTTAAAAGTCTCATTAACAGAATTATAATATAGTAATAAACATTCAATACATTTATTACTCTTATTATCTGTATAAGTAAACTGGACTATAGAATTATTAGAAAAAAACATCATAGTATGACCAAAAATTTCCTCTGAGTTCATTGAAATTGATATTTTTTGATTTTTAGTATCAACAAGTGGTCTTCCTTCAAATGTTAAACTTTCATCACTAACAACGATTTCTTTTTCAATATAATCTGAGCCAAATTGCTTTTTCATTTCTAAAAATAGATTTTTATCAGTTCTTAGAGTGGTAACTTTAATTATTGGAAAATACAGTGTATCATTATGTTTATTAGAAAATAAAAAGTCAAAAGAATTATAGTTCATTTGATTGTCTTTCGCAATTCCTTTTTCCTTTTCAGTATATTCTTTTATAACTTTTTGAACAGGAACCGCCCAAACGTTAGGCAGTTCAAATGAATAAATATTGTTTTGGTATTTATTATAATTTGGTTTCTGTGCAAGAACAATCTGAGAGATTAAGATAATAGAAAGTAAAAATATTTTTTTCATTGATAGAATTTATTCAAAAATAAACATTATTTGATTTGTTCCCATTTCATTAATTTGCTCTCTGATTAGAAATGCCGTTTTGTTTTTTTCGTAAATCAGCATATTGTTATTGATTCCTTTATAATTATAGTCATTGTCAATTAGCTCGTTTTTGAATTTTTGTAAGTCAATATTTTTACCAATTGTTACGTCTAATGCATTAAGCCCTCTGTTAAATGCTGAAAGAACTTTTACAATAATTACCTTGTTTATATCATTGTCAGTATTTCTTACATATGTTATTGTTCGACCATCGTTCTCCTCTCTTAATTTCTTAAATCCTTGTACATTATTCATATACTCATCAATTGATACAATAGAAATATTTGAAAGCTGTTCAAGCATTCTTAGTTTAAGTTGTTGAGAAAACAAAAAATTAGAAAATAAAAGTAAAAAAAAGAATAATTGTGTTTTAAGTTTCATTTTGAAATGCGATTTTTAATAAAATTTCTGCTAACGGAAAAAGTATTTGCGAAGGGCGGGCTAAATTTAACTGCAAGTTCAATTTCGACCGAACGAAGCAAATTGCTTTTTCAGATTGTTAAATTACAAAAAAATACAATATGAAAAGCAAGTTGCGACTAAATGCAACAAATAGTTCTATTAAATATTCAACCCCGCCTTTTGCAAATACTATGTTAGCTGACGTTTTTTTATTGGATTTTAGTTATCCAACCATACATTTTTTTTAGAGTCTCTTTATCTGATATATAATCATTTTTCTCTCCATGTGTGGGATAAAGTTTAACAGTTGATTTTTCGTCAATTGCCTTGTTGAAATTCTTTACAACTTCTTGAAAGTTTGTGTTTGGTAAGGGTAAAGTAACAAAAAAACCTCTATCAATAATTTCTGTTTTTATATTAAAAACACAGATTATCGATTCCATTCCTTTAGTCATGTTAAAATAAACACCATCAGTTATATTGTCTGCATTATTAAACCAAAAGTTTTCTGGATATATTCTTGTTTCTGGTTTATTAATTTGTTCTCTAACTATATCATATGTTTTGTCTAAGATTAAAGCGTATCCTGTTTTCTCAAACAAAATCATATATGCTGTTTTTAATAGAGCATATTCAAGTTTTTCAGGAACAATTCTGCTTTTTAAAAAATCGAAATCTACAATATGATCTTTAGATAGATTTTCCATCGCAGTTTTCAATTTTTTAGGGTGATTATTCTTTTCACTGTGAAACATAGTCATAACTCCACCTGAATCTACAGATAAAGTACCATTAAATGTTTCAGTTCCAATTTTTGTTCTAACATTTATTTTAGTATTTGGCTGAAATTTTTTACTTTCAATTTCGTTTAATCTTTCTGCAAGATGAACATCTATTTTATGTCCTGCTTCATTGTTACATTTCTTACATGTAAGTGTATTTGCTTTTCCTCCTAAAGATTTTGGTGGAGCATCTTCCAAAGTTAAAGGATTAGACTCATTTAAAGCTGTATGAGGTTCAAGACATAAAGGACAAAGGTAAACATTAGTTTCAGAACTTATAAATTGATTTTCATTAAGAAACTTTAAATTTTCAGAATATTTATCAAAAATTATTTGCTTTTTGTTGTCGGTTTTTGCCATATTGTTGGGTAAAATGTCAGCTAACGTCCGGCGGCTTTGCGAAGTGCGGAAAATCGAAGCTGAAATCTTCAACTTTTACCAATCGTAGCAAAACCACTTTTGTTTTGACTAATTTACAAAAATTGTCTAAAACAAAATGGATTTTGCGGATTAT
>JAFAFN010000408.1 GCA_023423475.1 Actinomycetes bacterium
TGTGCACGATGGCCAGATCGGCGTGCAGCAGGTTGGCGTAGCGCTCGGCGACCTTCACGCGGCCCGCGTCGGGTGAGACCACGACGAGGTCCTCGGGCAGGTTGTTCGCCATCCACTCGACCAGCACCGGCATGGCGGTGAGGTGGTCGACCGGGCCGTCGAAGAAGCCCTGGATCTGACCGGAGTGCAGGTCGACGCTCACGATCCGCTTGGCACCTGCGACCTCGAACATGTTGGCGATCAACTTGGCGGTGATGGGCTCGCGACCCTCGGCCTTGCGGTCCTGACGGCCGTAGCCGTAGAAGGGCGCCACGACGGTGATGCGCTTGGCGGATGCACGCTTGGCGGCGTCCACCATGATCATGTGCTCCATCAGGGCGTCGTTGACCGAGAGCTCGTCGGTCGAGCAGTGGCTCTGGAAGATGAAGAGGTCGGATCCACGGATCGACTCGCCGTACTTGCAGTGGAGCTCGCCGTTCTTGAACTCGGCGATCTGGATGGGACCGAGACCGAGTCCGAGGCGCTCCGCGACCTCTTCCGCGAGCTCTCGATTCACCCGCCCCGCGACGATCGTGAGTCGCTTCTTGGTGACCAGCTCCACCGTGTCCTCCAGCTCGTTCGCCCCGTCGACGCCGATCTTCAGCGTCCGGAGCCAGCAGTGTAGAACGAGCCGGTCACCGAGTCAGCCGGAAGATCCGAGCCGGGTCCGAGCGAGGCGTACGGACCCACCACGCAGCGGTCCCCGATCGTCGCGTTGCGCGCCGTTGCCTGCTCGACCACACACTCGGCGCCGACCACGGTGTCGACGAGCCGGGTGTCGGGTCCGAGCTCGGTGCCGTCGCCGACCCGGGTCGAACCCTGGAGGATCACGCCCGGGAAGAGCGTGACGTCGCGGCCGACCACGACGGTCGTGTCGACGTAGACCGACGAGGGGTCGACCATCGTGACCCCGGAGCGCAGCAGCGCCTCGTTCGTGCGGGCCCGCAGCTCGCCCTCGGCCGCTGCCAGCTGCAACCGGTCGTTGACGCCCTGGGTCTCGGCCGCGTCGGCCACGACGAAGGCCTCGACCGGGTGGCCCGCCGACGCGAGCACCTCGACCGCGTCGGTCAGGTAGTACTCCCCCTGGCTGTTGTCCGGCTCGATGCGCCGCAGCGCCGGAGCGAGCAGGCTGCGCCGGAAGCAGTAGATCGACGTGTTGACCTCGGTGATCTCGAGCTCGTCGGGCGACGCGTCGCGCTGCTCGACGATCCGGACGACCCGGTCCTCTTTCCCTCGTACGATGCGGCCGTAGCCGGTCGGGTCGTCCATGTGCGTCGTGAGCACAGTCGCGGCGGCGCCGGTGCTGCGGTGGTGCTCGAGCAGCGCCGCGACCGTCGTGGGACGCAGCAGCGGGGCGTCGCCGATGAGGACGAGCACGTCGCCCTCTTCGTCGTCGTCCTCGGGCAGACCCACCAGACCGACGAGCGTGGCGTCACCGGTCCCCCGCTGCACGCGCTGCTCGACGAACTCGAGCGGCACGTCGTGGGCGTGCTCCTGCATCTTCTTGGTGACCCATTCGGCCTTGTGGCCCACCACGACGGCGGCACGCTCGACCGGCACGTCGACGAGCGACTCGAGCACGTAGACGAGCATCGGCTTGCCGCACAGGCGGTGCAGCGGCTTGGGACGTTCGGAGCGCATGCGGCTGCCCTCGCCCGCCGCCAGGACGACGGCGGAGAGCGGAGACGCGTCGGGGGTCGGAATCATGGCTCGCGGGGCAGGATTCGAACCTGCACTCTCCTGATCCAAAGTCAGGCGTTCTGCCAGTTGAACTACCCGCGACGGACAGCACCGCCACGGTACCGTGCCGCGAGGGCCTCAGGAGGCGTCAGGGCGTGCCCGTGGGCGGCGTCATGAAGTAGTTGTGCACGTCGTGACGGGCCGGCTCGTACGGGACGACCCGATCGCCGTCGAGCACGTCGACGGAGTACCCGAGGCCCCGGAAGAGCTCGAAGCACACGTCGCGGTTCGCGTCGCTGCCGAGCTCGGTGTACACCGGCGGCCGGCTGCGCTCCAGCAGGCCGAGGCCACCGCGGAAGACGAACTGCTCGAAGTTCTCGACGTCGATCTTGATGCCCACCACGTCGGCGTCCGCGAGCGCCTCGACGTCGTCGAGTCGGACCTGGGGCACCGTGTAGAACTTCCCGTCGTCGTCGCTGCCCACCGTCACGGCATGGCTCAGCCCCTGCATGCGGACGTGCTCCTGCTCGGGCATCACCATGCGGAGCTCGCCGTCCTCCTCGCCCAGCGCCAGCTGGTGCAGCACGACGTTGTCGAGGCGGTAGTGCGACACGATCCTCGTCAGGGCACGGAAGTTGTCGGGGATCGGCTCGAAGGCGTGCACCACCCCGCGATCCGCGTGCCGGGCGAGCAGCACCGTCATGATCCCGATGTTGGCGCCGATGTCGAGCACCACGCCGTCGCGTGGCAGCCCACCGATGAAGTGGATCACCGCCCCTTCGTTGCGGTCCCAGCGCAGGGTCGCGATCTTGAAGCGCGAGAACCAGAACAGGTACCTGTCGAACCCGAGCAACCGCTGCAGGATCCGCTGAATCAACCGTTCCATGCCGTTCCGTTCTCCATCTCGATCCCGTCGACCGTCCCGCGCCGACCGCCTCAGCGGACGCGACGCCCTTCGCTCATCACCGTGTCCAACCGCGTGCCGATCGAGGGCCAGCTGTAGTTGCGCGTGACGAAGTCCCGTGCGGCGCCAGCGACACGTTCGCGCAGCTCGGCGTCGGAGAGCAGGACCAGCACCTGCTCGGCGAACTCCTCGGCGTCGCCGGCCACGAAGATCTCACGTCCCGGGGTCGCGCCGATCGCGCTGTTGACCAGGTCGGTGGTCACGCACGGCACGCCCATCGCCATCGCCTCGAGGATCTTGTTCTGCTGGCCCGCGCCGATCATCAACGGGGCGACCATGACCCTGCCGGCCCGGTACGCGTCGCGGATGTCGTCGATCCAGCCGCTGACCTCGACGCCGGGCCCCTCGAGCGCCCGGACCGAGCGGTGGGGCCTGGCACCTGCGAGCAGGACGTCCGCGTCGGGGCGGGCCGCGCGCACGAGCGGGAGGATCTCCTCGACCAGCATCCCCGCGGCGCGCACGTTCGGGGCGTAGCCCATGTTCCCGACGAACGCGATGTCGTGGAGCCGATCCGGGGGCGGCATCGGGTGGAACTCGGCGGTATCCACCCCGTTGGTCACCACCTCGACGTGATCGGCACCGGGGAACCGGAGCGAGTCGCGGTCCTGGGTCGAGATGATCACCTGGTGGTCGAAGTCCTCGAACGCGGCGGCCTCGGCCCGGGCGACGCGCCGGGCCTCGAGTCGCAGCAGCCAGCTCATCGGGAACGACGACCGCTCCGCCCGCCGGGCCGTCGAGGTGCTGAAGGCGTCCTGGTAGTCGATGGTCGAGGGGATCGAACGGCCTCGGGCGAACTCCGCGGTGCGGATCAGCTGGCAGTACAGGTGGTCCGGCTGCTCCTGTTCGATGATCCGGTCGACCTCGGCCACGGCGGCACGGGTGCGGAACCACCCCGCCTGCAGCGGCCGACCCCGCACGAAGAGCTCGGCCATCGAGATCATCGAGGCGACCCGGCCGAGCTCGACGACGTGGACCGTCGGGCAGCACTCCTCTCGGACCCTCGCCAGGTGCGCCGGGTCGACGGGCCCGTGGTTGAGCGCGACCAGGACGACCTCGTGGTGCGCCGAGAGCTCCCGGATCTGGTGGAACGCCCGCAACTTGTCCCCCCGCTCGAGCGGGAACGGGAAGCGCGAGGTGATGACGAGGATCTTCACAGGACCTGCAGCGTATTCAGGGCCGGAGGTGGCCAGGGCCGACGCCGGTTCGCCACCCGACGGGTGGCGGCACCCCCGGCGGTCAGCGACGCTTGCCCAACAGGGTCGGGATGGTCCGCAATCCGATGACCAGGTCCCGCCACAGCGACCAGTTCTCGATGTAGCGGTTGTCGAGGCGGACACGGGTCTCGATGCTGGTGTCGCCCCAGTACCCGTTGACCTGCGCCCATCCGGTGATGCCGACGGGCACGCGGTGGCGGAAGTGGTAGCTGTCGATCTCCTCGCCGAACTGCTCGACGAAGTGCGGCCGCTCGGGTCGTGGTCCGACCAGCGACATCTCGCCGCGCAGCACGTTGAGCAGCTGGGGCAGCTCGTCGAGGTGCGTGGGACGGAGGACCTTGCCGACCTTGGTGACCCGGTCGTCGTCGTCGACGGCCCACTGGGTCGCCGAGTCGTCGTTGACCTTCATCGTCCGGAACTTGAGGATCTCGAACGGGCGGCCGCCGATGCCGACCCGGACCTGGCGGAAGAACACCGGGCCACGGCTCGTCAGCCGGACCGCGAGCGCACAGGCGGCGAGCAGCGGCGACACGAGCACGATCAGCACCAGCGAGGTGACGATGTCGAAGGCGCGCTTGGCGGGCCACAGGCTGGCCGACACCCCGGGGCGTCGCACCGGCACCAGCGGCAGGCCGGCGACTTCGTGGCCGACGTCCTCGGCGGACACGCCCAGCTCGAACAGGCGGGGCACCGCATAGAACTGCACCATCTGCTCCTGGCAGCGGCGGATGATGCCGACGAGCTCTTCCTCGCCGGCGGCACCGAAGGCCAGGATCACGTGGCGCACACCCGTGCGGGCCAGGATCTCGGGCAGGTGCTCGGGGCGACCCACGATGGGCAGCGGCACCTCGTCGTCGTAGCGATCGACGAACCCGCACGGGACCAGGCCGAACTCGGGGTTGTCCTGCAGCGCCCGGGCGACCTCGACCCCGACGGGTCCGGTGCCGATGATGAGCGTGTCGTCGAGGTCGTAGCCGCGGCTCCGTGCCAGGCCCACGAGCCGGTAGGTGACGAGACGACCCAGGAGGATGAGCGGGATCGTCGCGACGACGATCTGCCCCACGGCCAGCACGTCGATGGAGCGCCCCGGTGTGGAGAGGTTCTCCATCCGGACGATGGACACGATCATGAGGGTGACGATCGGCGCGAGTCCGACCCTGGCGACGACCGAGAGCAGGCCCTCGCTCGGCACGACGACGAGACGCCCGCGACGTGCCGTCGGCCACAGCAGGATCGTGCCGACGAGCGCGAAGAGCAGCACGACACGCAGCGGGATGGGCTGCGCGGTGATCGCCTCGAAGACGATCAGGGGCGTGGCCAACGCCGCGAAGTCGAGCACGTGGCTGAGCATCCGGAGCACTCGTCCGACGGCCCGGCGCTCCTGCACCGGCACCTCCATGACCGGCTCCTGCACGAGGACGTCGCGCTCGCCGTCGCTCACGACCCGCAGGTCGATCAGCACGGGCGCCTCGCCCTCGACATCCACATGGCCGCCGCGTCCGGGCGCCAGATCGATCGCAGTTCCCGAGCGCAGCGATACATGCCGCCCGCCTGCACCCAGTTCATCCTCGGAATACCGCAACATCACGCCCCGATCAACCATGTCCGCCGACCCCACTCAACGCACATCCGCCTTCTTCTCCCGCCGGCTCCGACGGTCACCGCCCGTCGTTGCCATCCGCAGGGTCAAGTAAACGTGTGACGCAGGCCACCGTCAAGGGTTCAGTGACCGAAGATCCGTAGGAACGGGGAGCAATTCTGCTTGTCGACACCTGGCCATCACCGCCCCGTCGACACCTGTCCACGCAGCGTGCCCGACCGTCCTCGGATGGGCTGACGACCCGGTGGGTGACAGCCGGCGACGCGTCCGGCACACTCCCCTGTCATGTCCCGTCCCCCCCAGGCGCCGTCCGATCAGCTCCGTGTGCCACCAGAGCAGCTCCGTGTCGTGGTCCTCGAGCGTCTCGACGACCATGCAGCGCACTGGGATCGCCTCGTCGAGGGCTCGCCGCTGCCCAGCCCCTTCCTGCGCAGCTGGTGGCTCGACCACGCGGCCAGTGGCACTCCCGCCATCGTCTGCTGCTTCGACGGCGGGCATCTCGTGGGCGGCGCAGCGTTCGAGCTGCACCGACTCGGCCGTGGCCGCGCTGGGCTCGAGGTCGTGCACTGCCTCGGTCAGGGTCCGCTCGCCCCGGACCACCTCGACGTGGTCGCCGCCGCCGACCGCGCCGTCGAGGTCACCCGCACCGTGCTCGCCTGGCTGCACCGGCCGGGTTCGCGCGTGGTCGACCTCGACGGGTTGGCTGCCGGCGGCCACCTCGGGCGAGCGCTCGCCCGCGACACCATCACCACCACCGCGGCGCCGTTCGCCTCGCTGAGCGCCGGCCTCGACGACTACCTGGCGGAACGCCCTGGTCGGGTGCGCAGCACGCTGAAGCGCACCGGCAAGCGCCTGGACCGCGACGGTGTGACCCACCGCCGGGCCGCTCCGGAGGCCTTCGACGCTGCCCTGGACCGGCTCGCCGCCCTGCACGACGGCCGCTGGGCGGACGAGTCGGACTTCCTCACCGGCTGGGACCAGCTGTCCCGAGCGGTGCGCGCCGGCGCAGCGCTCGGCGACGTCGCGCTGCACGAGCTCGTCACGAGCGACGGCGACGTCGTCGCGAGCGAGCTCGACCTCACCGTCGGGCGACGGACCGCCTTCTACCAGGCCGGTCGCCGCACCGACCGGGAGTGGCGTGGCAGCGGTTCGGTGCTGCGGTGGCGGATCCTCGGGTCCGTGGTCCCCGAGGGCATCTCCGAGTACGACCTGCTGCGGGGCGACGAGCCCTACAAGGCGGAGTGGTCCACCGGCCGGCGCGAGCTGCTGCGGTGCAGGTTCGGCGTCGGCGCTCCGGCGCGGGCGGTGCTCGGCGCCCATCGGGCGCGGGTCTCGTTGTCGGCCCTCGTGCAGCGACTCGATCGCCGCGACGAGCTCAGCGACCCCGGACCTTCGACACCAGACCGAACAGCTCCTCCCGAGCCCCCCGGCTGAGCCCCAGTCCGACCAGCGCGCCGAGCGACCCGGCGAGCACGATCAGGATCATCGAACCGAAACCCGGTCCGGTCAGCAGCCGGACCGGCAGCGCGAGCGCCGTGATGCAGGCAGTGATGACCAGTCCCGGCACGAGCGCGGCGAGCACGTCGGCGACCTTCGCCTCGACGATGTGGTTGACGACGATCTGTCGGACCAGCGTGAACACCGCGGCGACCACGAGGTGCACCAACGCTACCCAGACCACTCCTTCGCCGGCCACGAACCACATCGACACGAGCATCACCGGGACCATGACCAGGTTGATGCGCATCATCACACCGGGTCGACCGATGGCGAAGAGCAGGTCGCCGGTCGCGAACCCGAGGCCGACCACGCAGCCGGTGAGCGACAGGATCTCCATCGTCTGGATGGTCACCGGCGCGGCGCTGCCGTACATGACCCCGATGGCATCGCGGGCGA
>JAFAFN010000065.1 GCA_023423475.1 Actinomycetes bacterium
CTGTCCTCGCTCGGCGAGGAGCTGGGCCGATGCTCGACCTATCCCCGACCCTGCCCCCGTGATGACCGCAATCTCTGCCATTTCTGCACCTTCCAACTGGTGTGATGAGCCGACCTTGCCGTCGACCTCGGTTTGAGCGTGTGACCAACTCTGCGGCGTTGGTCAGAGGTCGTCCGTCCGCTCTACACCTCGACGAGGAGGAGCTCGTCAAAGATGCCCCTGGGCTCGAGCCAGGCGTCCAGTGACCGGATCCGGTCGATCGAAGCAGCAACCGCGTCGTCGCCTGGGAGGACGAAGGCGCCGGCGGCGGTGACGTCCCCTACCCGGGCGACCCTTCCTCCGCCTGCGGAGAAGATCTCTCCGCGTGAAGTGCACCGCTCGTCGACGAGGTACGCCACGAGTGGTAGCACGCCGTCGAGCCTGAACCGCCGGCGATCGACCTGCGGATGCTCGTCGAAGAAGCGGGTCATTGGCGGCGCATCGACCAGCGGAGCGACCCCGTTGACCACCACGTGACCGTTGGCCGTATCGGCGCCAAGTGAGCGGACCAGTCCGTAGAGCGCTCCGCCGAACGCCATCAGACCTGGGTGACGCGGCACGGGGAACGCTGGTCCAGGTCCGACGAGGACGAGGCGTCCGCATCCCTGCGTTCGGAGCACTTCCAGCGCTCCGCTCACCGTACGGACGGCATCACCGATCGCGGCGCCGATGCCGACGAGGTGGGTCGACCCGGCCGAACCCGATCCGTCGGGCACCGCCGGTGCCACGACGATGGCGGAGGGCCGGTCGATGCCACGAAGCGAGTCGTCGAGCGTGGCGCCGCTTGAGACGATCGCACCGCGTCGTCGAAGTTGCTCTGCGCACTCCCGGGCCATGCCGGCCGGTCCGCCGACGACGGCGACGACCTGCTCGTCGAGGTCTCCGTCGGCGCTCATGCCGAGGCTCCCACGCTCACGAGGTCGTCGCGTTCCAAGGCCCCCAACATCATCCGGAATCGGATACTCGAGTCCGGCCAGAGCGAGTGGTTGGTCCCGCCGTCAGACCACCAGGAGGAGCAACCGTGGTTCGTCGTGGACCCCGCGGTGAGGCGGTCGACGTGGCGGGTGAACTCGTCGACGGCCTCGGCGGTGGGGTGTAGGCCGATCAGGCACTCCCGCTCTACCTCGGCAATCACGTCGGCAGCGAAGCGGGCGCCGGCTTCGATCATCTGCAGCGCCGACGTGAGGCCTGCGCTGTTCGGGCCGAGCAGCAGGAACAGGTTCGGGAACCCGTGGACCATGACGGACCGGTAGGAGCAGATCCGCTCAGCCCAGGCGTCGGCCAGGCTGAACCCGTCGAGACCCCTGACATCGATCTCGCTTGTGATGTCGAAGGGGCGGAACCCGGTGGCGAAGATGATCACGTCCAGCGGGATCACCCGCCCGCCGCTCCTGATCCCCTCCGGCACGATCTCGTCGATCCCGTGGGTCTCGAGGTGGACGTTCTCCCGGTTGAACATCGGGTAGTACCGGTTGGAGAATGTCGGCCGCTTGCACGTGATGTTGTATCGGGGCGTGAGGAGCTCGATCAGCTCCGGGTCGTCGACGTGCATCTCGATGTTCTTCCGCGCCATCGCCTCGGCCGCGACGTTTGCATCGGTACCGGCGTGGAGCAGATCGGCCCCGTTCGACTCCCACGCGTTCCACAGGTCCCAACGGTGCCGGCGAAGCGCGTCCGGGTCGCGCTCGAAGTCGTCCTGCACCGTGGAGGGGTACGGCTCGTCCCGCTTCGGTCCACACCAGATCGGCGAGCGCTGGAAGAGGTGGAAGCTCGAGGCGATCTCAGCTACCTCAGGGGCGGCCTGCACGGCGGTCGCGCCGGTCCCGATCATCCCGACCCGGCGACCGCGCAGTGGCACCTCGTGGTCCCAGTGCGAGGTGTGGAACATCGCGCCTTCGAACGACGACGCTCCGTCGAACTCCGGAATGTTCGGCGTATGCAGTCCCCCCAGCCCGGCGATCAGGTGACGGGCTCGGATGCTGCGGCCGTCGTCGGTGTCGATCGTCCACCAGCCGTCGTGCCAGGCCGCCTTCTCGGCGCAGGTGCCGAGCAGGATGCGGCCACCCAGGTCGTACTCCTGCACGATCCTTCGCTGATAGGCGTGGATCTCGGCGCCGGCGGCGTAGGTCTTGGTCCATCGGGGGTTCGGCGCGGTGGAGAGCGAGTAGAGGTGCGAGGGAACGTCGCACTCCACGCCCGGGTAGGTGTTGTCGCGCCATGTGCCACCGACGTCGTCGGCCTTCTCGATGACGACGAACGACGTCCTGCCTCGTCGCTCCAACTCGATGGCGGCGCTCAGGCCAGAGAAGCCAGCACCGAGGATGACCACGTCCACGCTGTCCATTTCTCCAGTCTAGTCGAAATGCTCCTATGGTTGGGCGGTCGCCCAATCCGCATACCTGAGGAGCCAGACGAATGTCCGTCACCGACGAGGAAATCACCACCCGCACCCTGGAGCTGCTCGCAGCTGCGGACCCACGCACTGCCGAGCCCGCCGACTTCCGCGGACGGCAGTTCGACGCCGGCTTGGCATGGGTCCACTTCCCGATTGGCCACGGTGGCATCGGCGCCTCACGAGGCCAGCAGGCGATCGTCGACCGCCTCCTCCGAGACGCAGGCAGCGAGAGCCGTGATCTCCTCGTCAACCCGATCGGCATCGGCATGGGCGCCCCGACGCTGCTCGCCTACGGATCCGAGGAGCTCCGTCGGGCCCACCTCCGGCCCATCTTCACGGGGGAGCACATCTGGTGCCAGCTGTTCTCGGAGCCGACGGCGGGATCGTATGTCGCGAGCGCCCGGTGCAAGGCGGAGCAGGACGAGTCCGGCGACTGGATCGTGACTGGACAGAAGGTCTGGACGACTCTTGCGCACATCTCTCGCTACGGGATGCTGCTCGCCCGGACGAACCCGGAGCACCCCAAGCATGCGGGGCTTTCCTACTTCATCCTCGACATGGAAGCTCCGGGGGTGGACGTCCGACCGCTCTACCAGCTGACCGGCGAGGCAGAGTTCAACGAGGTCTTCCTCGACGAGGTCCGCATCCCGGCATCGATGATGCTTGGCGATCGCGGTGACGGCTGGAGGGTCGCCACCACGACCCTCATGAACGAGCGGGTCGCCCTCAGCGGCGGTGGGTCGAGGAAGGGCGCTGGTGCGATCCGAACCCTCATGAACGCGTGGGATGAGCACGCCCCGTCGCTGGCCCCTTCCGACCGCGAAGTGCGCCGGATCCAGGTCGCGGATCTCTGGATCCGCGCCGAGGTGCTCCGCCTCACCAACCTCCGGGCGAAGGCAGCACTCCGCGCCGGCGACGCGGGTCCCGTGGGCTCTGTCGGGAAGCTCGTCGCCGCGGAGCTGAACCAGCGGATCTTCGACGCGGCATTGGTACTGGGCGGCGCCGAAGGGCTCCTGCACCCGGAGGGCTACCCGATGCAGCGAACCGACTCGACGAGCTCGTCGACTTCAGCGAACGCCCAGTTCCTCCGCTCCCGAGCCAACACCATCGAGGGCGGCACCTCGGAGATCATGAGGAACATCATCGCCGAGCGCGTGCTCGGCCTGCCCCGCGACCCGACTCAGTAGGAGCGGGGCAATCCCAGCACGTGTTCGGCCACGTAGTTGAGGATCATCTCCTGCGAAATGGGAGCGATCCGGATGAGCCTCGCTTCGCGCCAGTAGCGCTCGACGTCGTACTCGACCGCATAGCCCATGCCTCCGTGGGTCTGCATTGCCCGGTCGGCGGCGTCATAGCCGGCCTGGGCCGCGAGGTACTTGGCCGAGTTGGCCTCCTCGCCGCACGGCAGCCCTGCGTCGTAGCGCGCGCTGGCCTCGCGGATCATCATCTCCGCGGCACGCAGCCGCATGTGGGCATCTGCGAGGGGAAACGCGAGACCCTGGTTCTGACCGATCGGCCGACCGAACACGTGGCGGTCGTTCGCGTAGGAGACCGCCCGACGGATGGACGCACGGCCGATGCCGAGCGCCTCCGCCGCGAGCAGGATCCGCTCGGGGTTGAGCCCGTCGAGCAGGTGGTGGAACCCACGCCCCACCTCGCCGACGACGTCGTCGTCGGCGACCCACGCGTCGTCGAAGGACACCTCGCAGGACGATACGGCGTTGCGCCCCACCTTCGGGATCTCGACGATGTCGGCCTCGGGAACCTGCAGGTCGACGAGGAAGAGCGTCATGCCGTCCGTGCGCTTCTCCACATCCGACAGCGGCGTGGTCCGGGCCAGCAGCAGACACTTCTCGGCGATCGTCGCCTTGCTGTTCCAGACCTTCCGCCCGCGGATCCTCCATCCGCCGTCGACCCTCGTCGCACGCGTCGAGATGTTCGTCGTGTCCGTGCCGGCGTCCGGTTCGGTGACGCCGAAGCTCACGTGCAGATCGCCGCTGACCACCCTCGGCAGGTACTTCGCTTTCATCGCGTCGGTTCCGTGGAGCACCACCGGGTTCATCCCGAAGACCGACAGGTGGATGCCGGAACAACCGTTGAGGCACGCGCCCGATGCGGCGATCTCCTCCAGCATGATCGACGCCTCCGTGATGCCGGCGCCGCCACCGCCGTACTCCTCAGGGATCGCGATCCCGACCCAGCCGCTGTCGGCGAAGGCCTTGTAGAAGTCCCACGGGAACTCGTGGGCTGCTTCCCGGTCGCGCCAGTACTCGTCCGGGAAGCCGCTACAGATACGGCGAACAGCCTCTCGCAGCGATGCGTGCGGGTCCTCGAGCTCGGTGGGCATCGGTGTCGTCCTTCTCTGTGTGCAGGTGGTCCGTCGAACCAGGTGGTCTGCCGGTGTGCTCCGTGGCAAATGGTCTGACCAATACGATAGGTTAGGCGTATGCCCAATCAGCAACTCGATCTCGGACCGTTGCAGGTGCCACACGCCGCCGACGTCCTGGCAGCCGAGCTGAAGGAGCGGATCCTGGCGGGGACACTCTCCCCGGGCCGGGTCCTTCCGGCAGAGCGACAGCTGGCGGTCGAAACCGGGATGAGTCGTCCCACGGTGCGTGAGGCGTTCCGGCTGCTGCAAGCCCAGGGTCTGGTCGAGATGCGTCGCGGCCGTGACGGTGGCGCGGTCATCCGCGAGCTGGACGGACAGACCGTCGTGGATTCGGTCGAGATGCTCATCAGGGGCCGTCGTGTGCGGATGGAGTCGCTGCTCGAGACCCGCACAGCGATCGAGCCGCAGTGCGCGGCCTTGGCGGCAACCCGGCGGAGCGACGAGGACCTGGCAGCGCTCGACGCGGCCAACGCCGACCTCGACGCCGCAACGACGGACCTTCCGGAGTTCCTCTCGGCGAACGTCCGATGGCATCTCGCAGTGGCGCAAGCCAGCAGGAACGAGTTGCTGACCGCGTTCATGCGCTCGCTGTCGCAGCCGCTCTACTCGTCGACCGACGACGCCGAGTTCGTGGACGCCGCAGTGCGCCGTGCGACCCTGACGGCACACCGGCGGGTGACGGAGTCAATCCGAGCTGGCGATGCAGCGGCAGCGGGTCGGCGGATGGGTTCGCACGTTCAGGCGTACTCCGAGGCGGTCGGCAGGCTCGAAGCGCTGCCCGACGTCGAGCTCCGCGCGGCTCACGGTCGGTCATCGGCTCGGCGGCGTCGACCATGACGGCCTGGCATCGCTCCTGGCTGTTCGTGCCGGCCGACGACGAGCGCAAGCTGGGGCGCGCACGAAGCACCGGCGCCGATGCGCTGATCCTCGACCTGGAGGATTCGGTGACGCGGACACGCCGGTCTGCAGCGCGGGAGCTGGTCCGCTCGCTGCTGGACGACCGGGCGTCGACGGACCCGGACTTGTGGGTTCGCATCAATCCAATCGACAGTGACGACGCGCTCGAGGATCTGGCATCGGTCGTCCGGCCTGGTTTGGGGGGCGTGGTGGTCCCCAAGGTGAGCTGCGGGGCGGACGTGGTCACGCTCGGACACCACATCGACGCGCTCGAGGTGCGGGCCGGGATGCCCCGGAGTGCCGTCGGCATCATGGCGGTCGCCACGGAGACGCCACAGGCCGTGTTCCGCCTCGGAGAGCTGGCGATGCCCGGGCCGCGACTCCACGCGGTGTCCTGGGGCGCCGAGGATCTCGCTGCAGCGGTCGGGGCGCTGTCGAACAAGGAGAGCGACGGCAGCTGGGGCGCCCCCTTCGAGTTGGTGCGGTCCCTCGCATTGCATGCTGCTGCGGCCGCCGGCGCGCAGGCGGTCGACACGCTCCA
>JAFAFN010000067.1 GCA_023423475.1 Actinomycetes bacterium
CCACGTAGGTGTGCGCCGCTTCGACCTCGAGGTCGTGGACGGGTCCGTCGTACTCGACCATCTCGACACGATCGACGGTGACCTCGGTGAGGGTTCCGTCATCGGATTCGACGAGCACGAACATGCCGGGGCGGAGGTGGGACAGCGGCGTGTAGTCGTAGATCGTTCCTGCCACCGCCATCCGTCGGCGCAGCTCGAGGCCGCCGGCATCGGCGACCCGATGCGCGAGATCCAGGGCAGAGCGATAGTCCGCTCGGATCTCACGGCGGGTGTCGTCGACGCAAGCGTGTCCGCCGTTCGGTCCGGCGAACATCGTCAGCTCGACCGACGGAGCGACGCCGCTCTGGTGCGGGTAGTCACGGTGGAGGTGGTGGTCGTGCAGGAGCTGCTTCGCCACGATCTCGGAGCCGAGCCGCTCCATGTCGTAGGTCAGCTCCTCCGCTTCATGTACAGCGTCGCCGAGGTTGTCGAACCCACCCAGGGTCCAGACCGCTTCCTCGCTCCCAGGTTCGGTGCCGACCCTGTAGCCGCGGTCGGCTCGGTACATCAGGTAGACGAAGTGCTGGTCCGGAGCGACGCCCATGCGGGCAGGGACGATGTGGTGCGGTGTGCCTCGCAGGACCCGACCGCCGGCATGGACCTCGGAGATCTCTCCCCGATAGCGACCGACCTTGGCCTCGGTCACGACCGCAGGCACCAGCTGTCCGCCACCGAGCGTGCCGAGCACCTGGTCGCCCACCTCGACGGACTCGATGGGGACCGCACCCCCAGGGGTGCGCACCATCGTGCCCGGCGGCAGGCACTGGTCGCTGTCCCCCACGACGCACACGTTGCGGTGTTCCTCGCCCAGCAGGAGCACGAGGTCGTTCTGCACGACGTTGGTGTCCTGGTACTCGTCGACGAGCACGTGGCGGAACCGCTCCTGGTAGTGCTGGAGCACGTCCGGCTGGGTCTGCAGCAGCTGGACCGTGACCGCGAGCAGGTCGTCGAAGTCCATGGCGCCGGCACGGTGCAGGCGCAGCTGGTACTCGGTGTAGACCTCGGCGATCTTGCGGTCGTAGATGTTCTGCGCGTTCTCGCGGAACGTGTCGAAGTCGATCCCGTCGTTCTTCGCCGCCGAGATGGCCGAGTGGACCGCACGGGGCGGGAACCGGCGGGGGTCGATGTTCAGGTCGCGCAGGACGTAGGACGTGAGCCGCACCGCGTCGGCCTGGTCGTAGATGGTGAACGACGACGGGTAGCCGAGCCGCTGGGCGTCGCGGCGCAGGATGCGCACGCACGCCGAGTGGAAGGTCGACACCCACATCTTCTGGGCGACCGGCCCGACCAGACGGCCGACGCGCTCGCGCATCTCTGCCGCTGCCTTGTTGGTGAAGGTGATGGCGAGGATCTCGAAGGGCGAGACCCGGTGCTCCTCGATCAGGTGGGCGATGCGATGGGTGAGCACCCGCGTCTTACCAGATCCTGCGCCGGCAACGACGAGCAACGGTCCGTCGGCGTGGGTGACGGCCTCGAACTGCGCCGGGTTGAGCCCCTCGAGCAGCGGGTTCTCGGGCGGCGCGGCGTCGGGAGGCATCGGCTCCGACTCTAGTTGGGCCCTCTGACACCCTGGATCGGCCGCCTGGGTCCGTGTCCGACGCGGACGTTGGACACCAGGCGACAGGATCTGCTCCGAACCAGCCGGGTCCGGTCGCCTGGCGTCCGAGGTTCGCCCCGGTCGGCCCGACTCCGACGGACACTCGGACCGATCAGGCCGCGGGTTCGGCGAGCCGCTCGTCGAGGAAGTCGAGCACCTGCTCGAGCGCGGCGCGGGTCGGCTGGTCCGGCTCGTCGACGAGGTCCTCGGTGAGCACCGAGTGAGCGATGCCCTTGTGCCCCCACTGGTTGCCCTTGCCGGAGTCGATCTCGACCCCGATGAAGTTGTCCCCGAGCAGTCGCTCGAGGCTCCGGAACCGACTGCCGGGCGAGAGTCGATCATGGGTGAAGCGGACACCCAACACGCACAGATCGTCCTCGTCGGCCCGTTCCAGGACCTTCAACATGTCCGAATCGGAGCAGCCGACGTCCGCCGCTCGTGCCCGACCCGGGCCGATCGGCAGCGACGGCTGCGACAGCACCGGCGCCAGCATCTCGGGCTCGGTCGCCATGGCGAGTGCGAAGCCGCCGGTGAAGCACATACCGACCGCACCGACGCCCGGTCCGCCGCACTCCTCGTGCGCGTGACGGGCGAGCGCTCTCAGCCAGTCGATCGCCGGGGGTGTCGTCCGGCGGGCGAACGCGGCGAACTCCTTCGAGACGCACACCTTGGGGATCACCTTCGCCACGTTGGCGGGCGAGCCCTCGGCGCCCGGCGTGCCGAACAGCACGGGCATGAACACCGTGTGGCCGCGCTCGACCACCCGGCGGGCGAAGTCGGCGACCTTGGGCGTGATGCCGGGGATCTCGGCCATGACGATGACCGCCGTGCCGCTGCCGGCGCGGTACACGTCGCGACGCCGTCCGCCGTGGGTGAAGCTCTCGAGCGCGAAGTCCGCGAGTGGGTCGGTGGTCATGCGCTGACGGTAGTGGGGGCGAACTACCGTCGACGGCGATGTCGACGCCCTCCCGACCGTTCCGCTTCACGATCCAGGCCTCGCGCCTCGGCCACCCCGACGAGCTCCGTCCGCTCGCCCGCAAGGCCGAGGACCTCGGCGTGTCGACCCTCACGGTGGCAGACCACCTCGACGACCAGGTCGCACCGATCGCCGGGATGATGGCGGTGGCCGACGCGACCACGACGCTGCGGATCGGGTCGCTCGTGTTCTGCAACGACTACCGACACCCGGTGGTGCTCGCGAAGGAGGCCGCCACGCTCGACGTGCTCTCCGGGGGCCGCCTCGAGTTCGGCATCGGGGCCGGCTGGATGACCGAGGACTACGTCGCGTCCGGCATCGCGATGGACCGCCCGGGTGTCCGCATCGAACGCCTCGAGGAGGCGATCGACGTGATCCGCTCGCTGTGGACCGACGAGGTCACGAACCACTCGGGCACGCACTACACGGTCACGGACCTGGTCGGCCTGCCCCGGCCGGTCCAGTCGCCGCACCCACCGATCGTCGTCGGTGGTGGCGGACCGAAGGTGCTGGCCCTCGCGGGACGGCACGCCGACATCGTGGCGCTCAACCCGGCGCTCGCCGCAGGGGTGATCGACGCCGCAGCAGGGCCGAGCGCCACCGCGGCGGCGACCGAGGAGAAGCTCGCGATCGTCAGGGCAGCGGCCGGCGACCGGTTCGACCGCATCGAGTTGCAGACGCGCATCCACCTGGCGATCGTCACCGACGACCCGGACGCGATGTACGAGCTGTTCGCCGGCGGGTTCGGTCTCACCGCGGACGAAGCACGCAACTCGCCCCATGCGCTCTGCGGCACGGTCGAGCAGATCGTCGAGGACCTGCAGGCCCGACGCGAACGCTTCGGCATCTCGACGATCGGGTTGTCGGCGTCGTCGCTCGACGACATGGCACCGGTCATCGCCCGGCTCGCCGGGACCTGACGCCAGCAACGAGCGCCGCTCAGATCAGCTCAGCGCAGCGCCACGAGCCCGATCAGCGGATTCGTCCGTAGCTCGTCGAGCCCCCGGCACGCACGCCGGAGATCTTGACGACGTCGCCGGTCTGCGGCGAGTGGATCATCTGCCCGCCGCCGATGTACATGCCCACGTGGTAGAC
>JAFAFN010000130.1 GCA_023423475.1 Actinomycetes bacterium
CATCGACGATGCCGGCGACGGCACGACACCCGCGCCCGGGGCGAACGGGACGGGTCCCTGCTCGCGGGATGCCCGTGAACCCGGCATCGGGCTGGCGAACGACGAGCGGTCGGGTGCGCCGGTGACGGCCGTGGCCGGAAGGGTCACGATGGCGGTCACGCCGCGTCCGCCGGAGCTCGGCTGCAGCCGGACGTGCGTCCCGGTCTTGGCCGCGAGCTTCGCGACCACGTACTGACCGAGGTAGCGGGTCGGCATGCCCTCGAGCTCGTCGAGGCCCGAGATGCGCTGGTTGGCGGCGAGCAGCTCGACGTCGGACATGCCCACGCCGTGGTCGATCACGGCCAGCTGGTAGCCGCCCTGGCCGAGCGAGCGGCCGTCGACCTCGACGGTCGAGTCGGGCGGCGAGAAGCCGAGCGCGTTCTCGATGAGCTCGGACAGCAGGTGGATCAGGTCGATCACCACGGGACCCGACAGCGTCGCGTCGCGCAGGTGGCCGATCCTGACCCGTTCGAAGTCCTCGACCTCGCTCATCGCCGCACGCACGACCTCGGCGACCTTCGCAGGCGCCCGACGGCGGCGGGGGGTCTCGGAGCCGGCGAGGATGAGCAGCGACTCGGCGTTGCGTCGCATGCGACTCGCCAGGTGGTCGAGCTTGAAGAGGTGCTCGAGGAAGGCCGGGTCGGTCTCACGGGTCTCGAGCGACGTGATGAAGTCGAGCTGGCGGGCCAGCAGCGTCTGGTTGCGGCGACCGAGGTTGGTCATGGCCTCGGCCTGGTTCACCCGCAACGCGGCCTGCTCGCCCGCGAGTCGGAGTGCGGTGTCCTGGACGTCGTTGAACGCCGCGGCCACCTCGTGCACCTCGGCGGCGCCGGTCGCGCGCAGCGCCGGCAGGTGCAGCTCCTCGCCGCTCTGGTCCTGCTGCGCCTTCACCGCCTCGGGGAGTCGGGTCGTCGCCACGTCCTCCGCCTGGGCGGCGAGGTCCTGCAGCGGGCGGGCGATCGAGCGGAT
Source organism: Actinomycetes bacterium (assembly GCA_023423475.1). Taxonomy (GTDB): domain Bacteria; phylum Actinomycetota; class Acidimicrobiia; order Acidimicrobiales; family Microtrichaceae; genus JAFAFN01. The sequence goes on from JAFAFN010000130.1 coordinate 1,009, forward strand.
CGCCCGCCGGAGCAGCAGCGCGCTGATCACGACGATGGCGATGGCGGCGGCGGCCGCCATGAGCAGCAGCTGCCGGCTCCAGCTCGCGAAGTCGTCCACCACGGCCACCGCGTTCGCCTCGGCGACCTGCTGGAGCTCCTCGAGCTCCGAGGTGCGCTGGTCGAGACCGGAGATCCAGGTCGTGTAGTTGCGCTCGCCGGTCGCGGTGAAGACGTCACGGCGGATCGCGTCGGCCGCCGACATCGAGTAGCCGACGCCTTCGATGAGCAGACCGAGCTCGGTCGGCGCCGAGGCGGCTGCGAGCGAGGTGTAGGACTCCTGGGCCGAGGCCAGGCCCATCAGCGCCTGGAACGAGGTGGCGTCGAGCACGCCCTCCTCGGCGGCGATGGTCGTGAGGTCGCGTTCCTGGGCGGACGCCGCCTGGGCCCTGGCGAGGTAGTCGGCGGTGCTCGCGGCACCGTCGTCGACGGACTCGCCGGTGTCGATCGCGTCGGTCGACACGTCGAGCAGCTGGTTGATCGCCGAGGAGTACGCAGCGAGCGCGACCCGGCCGCCGAGCTCGTTGCCCGACACCCGCTTCGCGGCGTCGACCCGACCGAGCGCACGCTCGGTCACCTGCTGCAGTTCGCCGCCGATCGCTGCGGCACGCTGGGAGAGGTCGTCGGCCGAGGCCTCGACCGCCGCTCGCAGCTCGGGTGTGGACGCCTTGTTCTCGATCAGGGCGCTGCGTTCCGCCTGGAGCGCGTCGATGAGCTGGTAGGAGCTGAGCGCCAGGTCGGTCCGCTCCTCGAGGGCGGACGCCTCGCGCGACTGCGTCGCACCCAGGTACACGCCGTACCCGGTGACGGCCAACAGACCGGCGAGTGGGATCGCCATCAGCATCAGCAAGCGCGTGCTGATGCGAAGACGACGGGGCTGATGCTCTTCGGGCTTGCGTTGCCGTACCACGGTGAACGGATCGACCTCCGAGGCCTCCCAGTTGAGAAAATGCTCCACCTCAGCCATGGGCAATCTCGTTGCACCCGCATCCGGCGCCCCACCGGGGTGCGCTCCCCGAGCGTCGCGACGACCGCTGCGAGGCGGTCTCCTAACATCGTGGGCATGGGCAAACGACGCCGCCGAGCAGCGCTCCCGCCACCACCGTCACCTCCGGTCACCCCCGGCCTGGTGGGGCCCCTGCGCACGGTCCGCGCCGGCATCGCCCGCCCCGAGTACGCCGCGACCGGTCAGCCGGCAGCGAGGGAGAGCCGGGCGATCCGCACCGACGACGAGATCCTCGCCATGCGGACCGCCGGTCGTGTGGCGGCCGAGGCGCTGATCGAGGTCGGCCGACACGTCCGTCCCGGCGTCACCAGCGACGAGCTCGACCGCATCGGCCACGAGTTCATGGTCGACGCGGGCGCCTACCCGTCCACCCTCAACTACCGGGGGTTCCCCAAGTCGTTGTGCACCTCGGTCAACGAGGTGATCTGCCACGGCATCCCCGACTCCCGGAAGCTCGTCGACGGCGACATCGTCAACGTCGACATCACCGCCTACATCGGCGGAGTGCACGGCGACACCTCGTGCTCGTTCCTCGTCGGCGACGTCGACGAGGAGTCCGTCGAGCTCGTCCGACGGGCGAGGGCCGCCATGTACGCCGGCATCTCGGTGGTCCGTCCCAAGGCCCGCGTCTACGAGATCGGACGCGCCATCGAGCAGTCCGTCGCCGAGCAGGGCTACGGCGTCGTCCGGGAGTTCATCGGCCACGGCATCGGCGACCAGTTCCACACCAGCCTGCAGATCCCCCACTACTACGACCCGCACAACGACACCGTCCTCCTCCCGGGCATGACGTTCACCGTCGAACCGATGATCAACCGGGGGTCCCCGCGACTCGACATGTGGGACGACGGATGGACCGTGGTGACACGTGATCTCCAGCGCTCCGCGCAGTTCGAGCACACGGTGCTCGTGACCGAGGACGGCCACGAGCTGCTCACCGTCGACGCACAGGGCGAATCCGCCGACGTGCTGTTCGCCGACTCGCGCCTCGGCGCCTAGGACGACCCACGCCACGGGGCGTCACCACTTCCCCTCACCCTGCCCCGCCACGAGGAAGTCAGGTGTCGTGCCGTTCGACCAGCACGCTCTGGAGACGCGTCCGATCGCTCGACGCACCGCCCGCACACCCGGGGGCCCGCGCCCGTCAGGGCGACGGTCCGTCACCGCGGTGGCGTCCTGGCGCCGATGGAGGTCGCGGCTCCGGCGATCCCGAGTCACACGACGCGTCCTCGTCCGCCGCAGCACGGCCGTCCTGGTCGCGCTGCTCGTCGGCTGGGCGGTCAACGACACCGTCGCCCGTGCGGGGACCGACCGTGCGCGGTGGGGCGCCACCCGCACGGTCGTCGTCGCCGCCGACGACATCGCCGCGGGCGAGCTGATCGACGCGACGAACACCGCGGTCGGCGAGCTGCCCGCGGCGCTGGTGCCCGCCGACGCGCTGGACTCGCTGCCGGCGGGTCGCCGTTCCAGCGTCGAGCTGGCCGACGGCGAGCCGGTGCTGCGGCGCCGGCTCGCCGGCTCCGATCGCGGTGCGCTCGCCGCACGGTTGGACGAGGGC
>JAFAFN010000145.1 GCA_023423475.1 Actinomycetes bacterium
CTTCGGGCTCCCCGTCCGTGCATGCCGGGGTCGGCCGGTACACGCCGGTGTCGAGCTCGCCGCTGACGCACTTGCGCGAGTCGAGCTGAGCCGTCGGCACCACGACCACCGGCGCTTCGGATCCGCAGGACGGACTGGTGTTCTGGCAGTGCGAGAAGCTCCCGCCACCGCTCGGCGCGATGTACGCCGTGTTGGTGTAGGTGCCGAACTCGGCCACCGGGCCGGGATCCGGACCGGCCACGACCGTCGTGATCGCGATCGGTGGCGCGCTCTGGCCCGGCGCCAGGGTGCCGACGTACTGGAGCGAGACCGGCGTCTCGCCCGGCCCGCAGCTCAGGGCCGGGCCGTCGGCCCACGGAGATGCGGCGACGGGGTCACCCTGCACGACGATCGACGCGGGCACGCAGTCCGACACGACCGGGTCGACCAGGTCGCCGGTGGCGTCCGGATCGTTGTCGACGACGATCGTGTAGGTGAGCTCCTGGCCGGGCTGGCGCTCCCCGTCCGACGCCGTCTTGGTGATGCCCGGGTGCGGCAACGGTGTCTCGAGCACGTAGTCGTCCTCGGCGGATCCGTCGACCTCGGGTGCGCCGTCGGGCACGACGGTCGCGGTGGCGATGTTGGTGTACCGACCGAAGTCGTCGTCCGGCTCGCCCGCCACCCCGGTGATCGACTGGCCGGTCGCGGCGAAGTCGCCTCGGATCGTGCCGAACAGCGGCGGGTCCCACACCCACCTGACCGACCGGAACGTCGGGCTCAGCTCGATCGTCGCGGCGCCGCTCGTGACGCCGGTGGCGATGTCGGTCCACGTGACACCGTCGTCGGAGCCCTGGAGTGTCGCGTGCACCGGATCGTTCCACTCCCCCGGGTCGACCTCGGTGGCGGTGAAGCTCTCGGGCATGCCGACACCCGAGTCGGTCGTGGTGCCGTCGTCGAACTCCCATGCGCCGTCGTCGAGCACGACGGACTCGAGCGGGAAGTCGCTGTCGACGTCGAGGCCGAGTTGGAACCTGACCAGGTCACCGTCGGCGACGAAGTAGTCGTCGCTGCCGTCGAGGTCGGTGACCTGCTTCGACACCGACATGCCCCCGAACTGCGGGCCGACGATCGTGCCCGACGCGGTGTCGTCGCCGAGGTCGGCACCGGGGTCGTCTGGGGTGTTCTTGCCCGTGCCCGAGGCCGAGTCGGTCTTGACGGTGCCCTCGGTGTTGCTCGGGTCGTCGGAGGGGAACTCCCCGGTGACCGAGACACGGAAGCAGCCGTCGTCGCCGATCGGGGGAGGATCGTCGGCGTCGAAGGTCCACGTGACGGTGCCGGCACCGTCGGACACGTCGTCGGGCGGGACACCGTCGTCGACGTAGGTGCCCGCGGGATCCGACGAGTGGTACTCGAAGCCTTCGGGCACCACGTCCGAGATCTCGTAGATCGGCCACAACGCCGACGCCGGATCGGTGGTGCACACCGAGATGATCCACGTGTACTCGTGGTCGAGGCGCAGGTCGTCGCCGGGTCCGAGTTTGGAGACCGTCCACTCGGGTGGTGAGCCGGAGATGGTGGTGCTCGCCGTGGTCGAGTCGTCGGAGTAGTCGGGCGCGTCCACCGGATCGGTGATGGTGGCGGTGTTGTCGAGGGTCTGGGTTCCCTCGGGCACCGTGCCCTCGGGCACCCGCACCGTGATGACGATCACCGACGACGTGCCCGCCGGCCAGCTGTCCGCGGTGCCGACCACGACCGGGTTGGCAGGATCGGAGGTGTCGAGCGTGAAGGCGGGTGAACCCCAGATGCCCGCCGGTCCGCTCGCGCTGACGAACTCGACCGGCACCTCGTCGCCGTAGACGTCGGTGAACGTGGGCAGCGGATCACGGAACACCGCGCCGGTGCAGTCGTCGTCGCCGACGTTCGAGCACGTCGCCGTGATCGTGTAGGTGATCAGGTCGCCGCCCTCGGCGGACGTGACGTTCACCGACTTCTGGTCCAGCACCGGTTGGGCGTCCCCCGGCGCAGCCGCGACGGGGGTCGGCGACGGCAGCACGACCGCTCCGAGCACCAGCAGCATCGCCACGGCCATCGCCACGGCCATCGCCGCGCGGCGATGATCGATCCGCACCCGTCGACCACCGACCTCGTGCATCAGCACCCCCCGGACTCGCACGGGCTGCGACGCGCGGTCCTGTGGGCATGGTATCGGCGAGTGGGCGCTACTTCTACGCTCGGTGGCCTTCCCACCACACTGAGCGTCCGAAATTGAATCCGTGGTGCCGGCTGATCTCCACGGTTCGGAACGAGCGAAGTCAGGTGGCGGTGCGACCGGCCGACCTACTGTCGCCAGGGCGTCATCTCGCCTCGACGCCCTGGCCGGAGAACCCGATGAGCGACCAACCGAACCTGCTGTTCTTCCATGTCGCCAACATCTCCACCGGCGACTTCGGCTGCTACGGGGCGGCATCACCATCGGGGCGACGACCCCGAACATTGACCGGTTCGCCGCCGAGGGGCTGCAGCTGACGAACTACAACGTCGAGGCGTAGTGCACGCCCACCCGATCCGCACTGATGACGGGCCGCTATTCGGTGCGCACCGGGTGCACCTCGGCCCTGCCGGGCTCCGGGCTCGTGGCATGGGAGACCACCATCGCCGAGTCCCTCCAGCAGGCCGGCTACCGCAACGCGATCCTGGGCAAAGTGGCACTGCGGGTTCGAGCCCGGGCGCTACGCCACGGACCACGGCTTCGACTACCGATGATCGACGGCGACTTCCAACGACTGCTCGACGTCCTCGACTGGTACCCACCCTCATGCACCTGCTCGGCCACGACGAACTCCTGCCCGCCAACCGCGTGTTCGATGGCATCGACCGGCCACGGTTCCTCGCCGGCGATCAGGACCACTCCGAGCGCGAGGACTTCATGATGTTCTTCGACGAGCAGATGATGGGGGGCGCGCCCCTCGACTTCAACCCGAAGCAGCAGTCCGCTCGACCTGACCGGTCCGCTGGGACCGAGCTCCTCCGGACCCAGGATTACGTGG
>JAFAFN010000150.1 GCA_023423475.1 Actinomycetes bacterium
AACCGGGCCGACGCGATCTACACCAAGGACGAGCTGCTCGTCGGTGACGACGGCCGGCCCCAGCAGCTGCCCTGGGAGAACTGGGACGGCGGCTTCGATGCCGCCGCGCAGACCTCGGGTTGGATGCGAGCGACGTCACCCGCGGGCGACGCCGACTTCGTCGGGATCGTCGCCTGGGCCAGCGAGCTCGGCTACGGCGTCCGTCCGCCCGAGGGCGGCGGCGTGGCGGTCATCGAGGACGACCACGATGACCATGGCCACGGTGACCACGACGACCACGGCCATGGCGGTCATGACGATCACGGTCATGACGACCACGGGCACGGTCCGGTCGACCCTGACCTGCCGGTCGCGCCGCCCGGGCTGCTCGAGGTGCCCGAGCCGGGCGACGAGCACGTCGCCGCAGCGAACTTCGACGCCCCCGAAGCGGATGAGCCTGTTACCGATCCGCTCCCGACCGCAGCCACGCCGTCACCCCTGCTCGTCGACGCCGTCGATGACGATGGGCCTGCCGACGATGGGCCTGCCGACGATCAGGCGACGGCCGAGGACGAGCTGCCGGCACCGACCGAGACCGATGACGCGGCCGACACCGAGCCGGTCGACACCACCGAGACCACTGCCGAAGCGACCCCCGACGAGGCCGCAGGCGATCCCGGCACGTCCACCGCAGGTTTCTTCGACGCTCCTGAGGAGCCGACCACCGAGACCAAGGGGCGTCGCCGCTTCGGACGCGGGAAGGGTGACCGCTGATGAGGGTCGAGATGTTCACGTTCCTGCTCACCGGCGCGATCTGCCTCGCCGGTGCGCTCGGGGTCGTGCTGTTCCGAAACCCGGTGCACAACGCGCTGTCGCTCATCGCGACGCTGTTCGGTGTCGCCGTGCTCTTCATCGCACAGGAGGCGTACTTCCTCGCCGCGATCCAGGTGATCGTCTACGCGGGGGCGATCGTCATCCTCTTCCTGTTCGTCATCATGTTGTTGGGTGTCGACAGGGTGGAGTCCCTCGAACGAGAACCCCTGCTGGGGCAACGGCCGGTCGCCGCGGTGCTCGGCATCGCGATCCTCGGGCTCACGCTGACCGCGCTGTTCTCGACCGCCACCGAGGTCACCGGTGACTCCTCGGTGCTCGCACCGCTCGACCCGAACGTGCCCGACATCGAGCGCCTCGGCCGGGTGCTGTTCACCGACTACATCTTCGCCTTCGAGATCACGGCGGTCCTGCTGACCATCGCGGTCGTCGGAGCGGTCGTGCTCGCCCGCCGTGCCACGGCACCGATCGACCTCGGCGAGTTCCCCGACGGCACCGCCATCGACGTGCTCGAGGCACGCCAGGCCGAGCGGGTCGCTGCGCAGGAGACCGCCGCCGCTGGCGATGACGCCGATGCAGAAGCCGAGGCCGATGCCGAGGGGAGTGAAGGCTGATGCTCGAACTGACCCAGACCTGGTACCTGGTCCTCGCCGCGCTGATCTTCACGATCGGCGCTGTCGGGCTCATGGTGCGCAAGAACCCGCTCGTGATGTTCATGTGCGTCGAGCTCATGCTCAACGCCGTCAACCTCTCGTTCGTCGCGTTCTCACGAGCGCTCGACGACGTCGCCGGACAGGCGATCGTCTTCTTCGTACTGGTGGTCGCCGCCGCCGAGGTCGTGGTCGGCCTCGGCATCATCGTGGCGATCATGCGCCGGCGCGAGGGCGCCGACGCCGATGACATCTCGTTGATGAGGGGCTGAGCGGATGGATCTGATCTGGCTCGTTCCTGCACTGCCGTTGTTCGGCTTCCTGACCCTGGTCGTGCTCGGCCGTCGCCTCGGCGACCCAGGCGCCGGCTGGTTCGCCACCGCGATCGTCGGCGCCAGCTTCGTCGTCACCGCGATCGTCTTCCTCGACCTGCGTGCCCAGGACGAGCACCACCGGGTGTTCGAGCAGACGCTGTTCACGTGGATCCCCTCGGGCAGCTTCGAGGTGTCGATCGGCTTCCTGGTCGACCCGCTCAGCATCCTGATGTGCCTGTTCATCACGGGCATCGGTGCGCTGATCCACCTGTACTCGATCGGGTACATGAAGGGCGACGAGAAGTTCTCGAAGTTCTTCGTCTACCTCAACCTGTTCATCGCCTCGATGCTGCTCCTGGTGCTCGGCGACAACCTGCTGCTCACCTTCCTCGGTTGGGAGGGCGTGGGTGCGTGCTCGTACCTGCTCATCTCCTTCTGGCACACCGACCCGGCCAACGCGACCGCCGGCAAGAAGGCCTTCGTCACCAACCGCATCGGTGACTTCGGCTTCATGCTCGGCACCTTCCTGGTCTGGGTCACCGTCGGCTCGGTCAACTACGTCGAGATCCGAGAGGCCGCACCGCTGATCGCGGCGGGCACCGCGACGGCGATCGCCCTGCTGTTCTTCCTCGGGGCCGTCGGCAAGTCCGCCCAGCTGCCGCTGTTCGTCTGGCTGCCCGACGCCATGGCCGGTCCGACACCGGTGTCCGCGCTCATCCACGCGGCGACGATGGTGACCGCGGGCATCTACCTGATCACGCGCCTCAACCCGATCATGGCGCACGCCGGTTGGGCGAACGACGTGATCGCCTGGGTCGGCGTGCTCACCGCGCTGGTCGCAGCGACCGCGGCGGTCGCGCAGACCGACATCAAGAAGGTGCTGGCCTATTCCACCGTGTCGCAGCTGGGCTACATGTTCCTGGCCGTCGGCACGCAGACCTACGTGGCCGGCGTGTTCCACATGGTC
>JAFAFN010000162.1 GCA_023423475.1 Actinomycetes bacterium
GCACAACACCCAGCACACTCGCCACCACGACCAGCGCCATCACCACACGGGCCAACACCCGAGCACCAGAACCGAACATCACGCCGCCACCCCTACAGGTCACCGGAGGCCGAACGACCCCGCCGACAACGAAGTGAACCCCACCAGGAATGCCGCGTCACGCATCAGGGGGTCTCAACTTCTTGAGACCCCCTGGTGCTTGCGAAGCGCTACACCTTCTGCCAAGCGCACGGCTGCAGTGTCAGCTTGGAGCGACGGACAGCGGGCTCGTGCCGGGGCAGTTCGACCGACCCTGACCGGCGCACGTGCACCCGGAAGCCGGGACACGGCGATACCGTCACGAGCGTGACGTACGACGAGATCATGGACGTGGTGGTGCGTGCCGTCGAGGGCGGTGGCGTCGTCGTACTGCTCGTCGGCGGGCTGGTGTCGTTCTACGGCTACGCCCAGGACATGGTCGGCGCCGACACACGATCGCTCGCCTACCCCCGCCTGCGTCGCAAGCTGGCCAGGGTGATCCTGCTCGGACTCGAGGTCCTGCTGCTCGCCGACATCATCCGCACGATCGTCGTCGAGCCGACGACGTCGAGCGTGCTGGTGCTCGGGGCCATCGTCGTGATCCGGATTCTGCTCAGCTTCTCGCTCGAGGTCGAGATCGACGGCACCTGGCCCTGGAACAAGTGGAAGGTCGCACCCCGCGATGACGGTGAGCCGGCGCTGTGATGCTCAGCTGCGGGCGAGCAGTGCCTCGGCGATCTGGATCGCGTTGAGCGCTGCTCCCTTGCGGAGGTTGTCGTTCGAGACGAAGAGCACCAGACCGTGCTCGACGGACTCGTCGCGACGGATGCGTCCGACGTAGGACGGGTCCTTGCCGGCCGCCTCGAGCGGGGTCGGCACGTCGCTCAGCTCGACACCGGCGGCAGCGGCGAGCAGCTCGCGCGCCCGGTCCGGGGAGATGTCACGATCGAACTCGGCGTTGATCGACAGGGAGTGACCGGTGAACACCGGGACGCGGACGCACGTGCCCGACACCCGCAGCTCGGGCAGCTCGAGGATCTTGCGGCTCTCGTTGCGGAGCTTCTTCTCCTCGTCGGTCTCCTCGGAGCCGTCGTCGACGATCGAGCCGGCGAGCGGCACCACGTCGAAGGCGATCGTGCGCGGGAACTTGGCGGCTTCGGGGAACTTCACCGCGCCGCCGTCGAAGGTGAGGTCGCGCACGTCACCGACGGCACCGGTCACCTGCTCGGCCAGCTCCTCGACCCCGGCGAGGCCGCCACCCGAGACGGCCTGGTATGTGCTGATCACCAGGCGGCGCAGCCCGGCCTCGTCCGCCAGGGGCTTGAGCACCGGCATGGCCGCCATGGTCGTGCAGTTGGGGTTGGCGATGATGCCCTTGGGGCGGTCGTCGAGCGCGTGGGCGTTGACCTCTGGCACCACGAGCGGGACCTCGGGGTCCATTCGCCAGGCCGAGGAGTTGTCGACGACCACGGCACCGGCGGCAGCCACCTTCGGTGCGAACTCGCGCGAGCTGGTCGCACCGGCGGAGAACAGCGCGATGTCGATCCCCGAGAAGTCGGCGGTCGCGGTGTCCTCGACGACGATCTCTCCGTCGCCCCACGGCAGCGTGGTGCCGGCCGAGCGTGCCGAAGCGAAGAACCGCACGGACGACGCCGGGAAGCTCCGCTCCGCGAGGAGGGTCCGCATGACGCTGCCGACCTGTCCGGTGGCACCGAACACGCCGATGGTCGGGTTCGAGGGGAGGCTCATGGCATCCGAGGCTACCGGCGCGCTCTGCCGTGCCCCCAACGGATTCGGCCCCTGACCCGTCGCAGCGGCTGGCATCCGCCCGGGTGTCGTCTGCGACCATGGTCGCGTGCTCCGGCCCGACCGCGACGACGAGCTCGCCGCCACCCCCTTCGGCTTCTACGTTCACGTGCCGTTCTGCGAACGACGGTGCGGCTACTGCGCGTTCACCACGGTCGCTGTCGGCGACCCGACCGACGCACACGCCGCCGAGCGGATCGAGCGCTACGTCGACGCGGCGATCGCCGAGGTCCGCCTGGCGGCCGGCTCGCTCGCCGGCGTCACGCCGCCGCTCACCAGCGTCTTCTTCGGCGGTGGGACCCCGACGATGCTCTCCGCGGCGCAGCTCGGCCGGGTGCTCACGGCGATCACCGACTCGTTCCCCGTGCAGGGCGACCTCGAGGTCACCGTGGAGTCGAACCCCGACGGGCTCCGACCCGAGCAGCTCGCCGGTCTGCGACAGGTCGGCGCGACCCGGGTGTCGTTCGGCATGCAGAGCATCCGACGACGGGTGCTGGAGCTGCTGGACCGGACCCACGACCCCGAGCGGGCGCTCGCCGCGGTCGCCGAGGCCCGCGACGCCGGCTTCGAGCACGTCAGCCTCGACCTGATCTACGGCACCCCGGGAGAGACCGCCGAGGACTGGTCCGCGACCCTCGACGCCGCGGTCGCGACCGAGGTCGACCATGTGAGCGCCTACGCCCTCGGCATCGAGGCCGGCACGAAGCTCGCGGCCCGCGTGCGGCGCGGCGAGCTCGCTGATCCCGACGACGACGTGGCGGCCGAGCGCTACCGGTGCGCGGAACGCACCCTCGAGCGTGCCGGGTTCTCGTGGTACGAGATCTCGAACTGGGCCAGAGGCGACGCCGCCCGGTGTCGCCACAACCTGTTGTACTGGCGCAACCAGAACTGGTGGGGCGTCGGACCCGGCGCGCACTCGCACCTGAGCGGTGTGCGCTGGTGGAACGTGGCCGACACCGAACGTTGGGCGGCTGACCTGGACGGTGCGGGCGTGGACGCCGGACTCGAGCTCTCGGCGGACCGGGTCGGTGGTCACGAGGTGCTCGACGGCGAGCAGCGCGAGCTCGAACGCGTGCTGACCGGCATCCGCCTCGCCGAGGGGCTCGAGGTCGACGACGCCACGGTGGCCCGGCTGAGCCAGGACGATCGGCTCCGCTCGCTCGTCCGGCACGAGCGGGGACGCCTCGTGCTGTCCGCCGATGGTCGCCTGCTCGCTGACGAGGTCGTTCGCAGCATCGTGGGCTGAGCCTCGCTCCACTGCGCAGGTGTGACATGTGCACCAGGGGAGCCGTCCCCATGGACCAGCGAATGTTCGCATGTCAATCTCCTGCGGGGCGGAGAGGCAGAGGGATCAGTGAAGGATGGCGAGAGGTTCGGCCGCGCCCGAGCAGCGGTCGAGTGGTCGCTCGTGTCGGGGCTCGTGGGCATCGTGGTGCTGTTGGTGGTCACGACCGTCGACGCCCTGACGAGAGCCGATGGTTACGACATGAGCCGGCACTGGATCAGCCTGCTCCAGCGCGGCGATCGCGGCGAGATCGGGACGGTCACCTTCGTCGTGTCGGGCCTCGCGCTGCTCGGATCGGTGCCGGGGCTCCTGGCCGTGCGGCCCTCCGGCCGGCGTGACTCCAGGATCCCGGCCCTGGTCGCGACACTGGGCGGCTCGCTGCTGCTGATCGCCGCGTTCCCGATCGACCCGAGCACCGAGTATCCGGTGCCGCTCGACCGCTTCACGCTGTCGTGGTCGGGCCGCGTCCACAGCCTGGCAGGCACGACCGTCATCGTGGCCCTCGCCGCGCTGTGCATCGCGGTCGGCGGCGCGTTGGAGCAGCGTCCCGGCTCTCGACGCTCGACGCCGATCGCCGCGCGGACCTCGGGGGTGCTCATCGGCGTGTTGTTCCTGGCGTGCTCCGCCGCGGTCGCCTTCTCGACCTCCGGTCGGTGGGAGGCTGCCAGGATCGGCGCGTTCCAGCGGTTCGCGATTCTGCTCGGGACCTCGTGGTTGGCCTGGTACACGGTCAGGACCATGATGGGGCCCGACATCGAGGGGGAGTCGTGGCACATCCAGGCATCGAGATGATCGCGGAGTTCCTCGCCGCCTCGGACGTCATGAGCGGCAGCGTCCTCGAGCGCCGCGAGAAGATGGCCGAGGCGACCGCAGATGCGGCGGCGCCCGAGGGTGTGACGGCCTCGCCCGGCACGCTCGCAGGTCGACCGGCCGAGTGGCTGGTGCCCGACGGCGTGCCACGGGAC
>JAFAFN010000419.1 GCA_023423475.1 Actinomycetes bacterium
GGTCCGACGAGCTCGAGGATCACGTCGCCGGCCCAGAAGAAGGTCTGGCGCATCGGCGAGCCGTAGCTCGTGGTCGAGCGGCCGCCACGCACCTCGAACCCCGCGGCCTCGAAGGCGCCGATGGTGCGATCGCAGTCACCCGTGCGGACCACGACGTGGTCGATCGACGTGATGCCGTTCGGATGGGCCGTCGGGATGGTCGAAGCGGGTGCGGCCGGGGCCGGTGCGAGCCCGTCGATCGCCGCGTCGGTTCCTCCGTCGAAGGACCAGCCGAGGAAGCCGCCACCGGTCCCCGAGGGACGGATCGCCGTGTTGCCGAGCACGACGGCGCCGTCGGTGACGGTGAAGCCTGCGGCCTCCCAGGCGGCTGGCGAGTCGCCGAGTTCGACGGTGGTGAGCTGTGCGGACCTGCCCTCGTTCATCGCCGAACGGTACCGTGACGCCGTGACGGCGACCGACCTCGACAGCCCCGGAGAGGTGGACCTGAACCGCCGGGCGCTCACCTGGCTGCTCGTCGCCACCACCGGCTACGTGGCCTGTTCGCTCATCGCGAACGTCATGTCGGTCCGCATCCTGCGGCTCGGGCCGGACTGGGCCAGCTTCTCGATCGACGCGGGGACCCTGACCTATCCGCTGACCTTCACCCTGCGTGACCTGGTGCACAAGGTCGGCGGGCGTGCTGCTGCCCGCGTGGTGATCCTGGGGGCCGCGGCGATGAACGTCGTGCTGGCACTCGGCCTCTGGGCGGCCGCGGCGCTGCCCGAGGACAGCCTCGTCGAGGGGCCCGCTCAGGAGTGGTTCGGTCCCGTGCTCAATCCGGTCACCCGCATCGTCGCTGCGTCGGTCATCGCCCAGGTGCTCGCCGAGCTGGCCGACACCGAGGTGTACCACCGCTTCGTGCTGCGCTTCGGGCACCGCATCCAGTGGGGCAGGGTGCTCACCTCGAACCTGGTCGCGATCCCCATCGACTCGGTGCTCTTCGTGGCGATCGCGTTCGGGGGCATGGTGCCGTGGTCGGTCGCGGTCTCGCTGGTGTGGGCGAACATCGTCGTGAAGGGTCTCGCCACGGTGATCAGCGTGCCGCTGATCTACGCGGTCCCCGAGGATCTCCATCGTCCGCCGGTGGACTGACAGCCGAAAACGCCAAAAAGCGTGAGCCTTGGTCGCTCTGCGACCAGAACTCACGCAATTTCGGGTTTGATCAGTCGTTCAGGAGTTGCGACCTGCGTTGGGCTTCCGGCCGTGGTTGGCCTTCTTGCGCCGAACGTTGGCCTTCTTCTTGGAGGTGCGCTTCGACATGGTCGACGACGCTACTGGACGGGACCTGACCGACTCCAACCGGGGCCAGGAATGGGGGACCCCGAACCGCTCCACTACCCTCGGTCGGCCCGCGAGCCGTCACCGGAGGACCACGTGGAACGTTTCGGATTCGTCGGCCTGCCCAACGCTGGCAAGTCGTCGCTGTACAACGCACTCGCCGGCGGCGGCGCGCTCGCCGCTCCGTACGCCTTCGCGACCGTCGACCCGAACGTCGGAGTGGCCAAGGTCCCCGACGATCGCCTCGAGCGGCTCGCCGTGATGTCGCAGACCAAGTCGGTCATCCCCGCCAGCGTCCAGTTCGTCGACATCGCCGGTCTGGTCGAGGGCGCGGCGCAGGGCGAGGGTCTCGGCAACCGCTTCCTGTCCCACATCCGCGAGGTCGACGGCATCGTCTTCGTGCTCCGGGCCTTCGTCGACACCGACGTGCCCGGCTCCTCGGACCCGGTCGAGCAGCTGGGCATCCTCGAGGTCGAGCTCGTCTACGCGGACCTCGAGACCCTCGAGAAGCAGTCCGAGAAGCGGCGCAAGGCCGCACGGGTCGACAAGTCGCTGGCGGACGAGGTCGCGGCGCTCGACGCGGCCATCGCGGTCCTCCAGACCGGCACCCCGATCTACCGCTCCGACCTCGACGAGGATCAGCGGGCCGCGCTCAAGCCGTTCTTCCTGCTCACGGCGAAGCCGGCGATGGCGCTGGTGAACCTCGACGAGGAGCAGCTCGAGGACCCCGAGCCGTTGCTCGCCCCGGTCCGTGAGGCCTTCGGCGACAAGGGTGACGAGCTGGTGATCGGACTGTGCATCCAGCTCGAGGCCGAGGCGGCGCTGCTGGACGCGGACTCCCGCGTCGAGATGCTCGAGGCGCTCGGTCTCGGCGAGGGCGCCCTGCCGGCCTTCCTGCACACCGCCTATCGGATGCTCGGCCTGCGCACCTTCTTCACCACCGGTGAGAAGGAGACCCGCGCCTGGACCTTCCGTGAGGGCTACAAGGCCCCCCAGACCGCAGGCGTGATCCACACCGACTTCGAGTGCGGCTTCATCCGTGCCGAGACGATCCACTGGGACGAGCTGCTCGACGCCGGGTCGTGGGCGAAGGCGCGCGAGAGCGGCCGGGCCCGGGTCGAGGGCAAGGACTACGTCGTTGCGGACGGCGACGTGATGGACTTCCGGTTCAACGTGTGAGCCCGGGCCCGACGGCGCTGGGGTGTGCCCCGCGTCGCGGGTCGACGTGTGATCATGTCGTCATGTCCGGTGCTCCGACCCAGGGTTGGCTCGTGCACG
>JAFAFN010000198.1 GCA_023423475.1 Actinomycetes bacterium
ACACGGTGTCGGCCGAGCTGACGTGCCACGAGGCCGACGGTGACACGTCAGATCGCAGCTATCAGCTCAGCGTCGCGGCGATGGACACCAGTCCCCCGACCTGGCGGCTCCACTGGGATCCCGAGCACTGGTCCACCCCGCCGCCGAACTGACGCTCAGAAGCGGGACTTCGGCGCCATCTTCTCGGTGAGGTCGGGGTCGCGCACGACGACCGGGTCGAGGATCTCGTCGATGCGGGCGACGACCTCGTCGTCGAGGGACAGCTCGAGTGCGCCGACGTTGTCCTGCAGCTGCGAGGGCCGCGAGGCACCCACGATCGCCGAGGCGACGTTCGGGTTGCGCAGCACCCACGCCACCGCGAGCTGCGCCATCGACGCGCCGAGCTCGGCGGCGATGGGCTTGAGCTCCTGGACCTTCTCGAGCACCTCGTCGCGCAGGAAGCGCTGCACGAAATCCGCGCCGCCCTTCTCGTCGGTCGCCCGGGACCCCTCCGGGACGGGCTCACCCGGCAGGTACTTGCCGGTGAGCACGCCCTGGGCGATCGGCGACCACACGATCTGCGAGACGCCGACCTCTTCACTGGTCGGCACGACCTCGTCCTCGATCACGCGCCAGAGCATGGAGTACTGCGGCTGGTTCGAGACGAAGGGGATGCGCAGCTCTGCGGCGAGGCCGGCAGCTGCACGGATCTGCTCCGCGGTCCACTCCGACACACCGATGTAGAGGACCTTGCCCGAGCGCACCAGGTCGGCGAACGCGACCATCGTCTCTTCGAGCGGGGTCTCGGGGTCGAAGCGGTGGGCCTGGTACAGGTCGAAGTAGTCGACGCCGACGCGCTTCAACGAGGCGTCGCAGGACTCCATGATGTGCTTGCGCGACAGACCCTGGTCGTTGGGGCCGGGTCCGGTCGGCCAGAAGACCTTGGTGAAGATCTCGAGCGACTCGCGGCGCTGTCCCTCGAGCGCCTTGCCGAGCACGACCTCGGCCCGGGTGCCGGCGTAGACGTCGGCGGTGTCGAAGGTGGTGATGCCGAGGTCGAGTGCGGCGTGCACGCAGTCGATCGCGTCCTGGTCGCCGACCTGCGAGCCATGGGTGATCCAGTTCCCGTAGGAGATGGCACTGATCTTGAGGCCGGACCGGCCGAGGTATCGGAACTCCATGCGGGCGACGCTATGCCAACCATGTGACACGGTGTCTGCATGTCTTCCGTGACGACCGACCCCGCCGCAGCGCACGTCCCCACGATCGACATCGGACCGCTGCTCGACCCGGAGGCGTCCGAGGCCGACCGCGACGCGGTCGCACGTGCCATCGGCGACGCGTGCGAGCGGTTCGGGTTCCTCCAGATCGTCGGGCACGGGATCCCCGCCGAGCTGCGCTCGGATCTGCACGCCGCGGCCGAGCGATTCTTCGCGCTCGACCACGCGCAGAAGGACGAGGTCGCGATGCGCCACGGGGGCAGGGCGTGGCGCGGGTGGTTCCCGCTCGGTGACGAGCTGACCTCCGGGGTGCCGGACGACAAGGAGGGCTACTACTTCGGCAGCGAGGTGCCGGCCGACGACCCCGCGGTGCTCGCCGGCCGCCCGCTGCGCGGCCCGAACCTGTTCCCCGAGGAGCCCGCCGAGCTCGGCCCGCTCGTGCTCGAGTGGATGGCGCGGGTCACCGACGTCGGCCGGGTCGTGCTCTCGGGCATCGCCCGCGCGCTCGACCTGGACCCTGACTGGTTCGACCGATGGACCGCAGACCCGACGGTCCTGTTCCGCATCTTCCACTACCCGCCGCCACCGGAGGGCTTCGCAGGTCGCTGGGGTGTGGCCGAGCACACCGACTACGGGTTGCTGACGTTGCTCGTGCAGGACGACACCGGCGGACTCGAGGTGCGCGTCGCGGAGCCGGGAGGGGAGGGTCGTTGGATCGACGTCCCGCCCGCGCCTGACGCGATCGTCTGCAACCTCGGCGACATGCTCGAGCGGGTCACCGGCGGTCGGTTCCGCTCGACGCCGCACCGCGTGCGACTCCCGGTCAGTGACCGCTACTCGTTCCCGCTGTTCCTCGACCCCGCTTGGGACGCCGAGGTGACGCCGATCCCGGGGATGGAGCCGACCGAACGGGCACTCGCCGAGGCGGCGGCCGGGCGATGGGACGGCACGGGCGTGCTCGACGTGGGCGGCCCCTACGGCGACTACCTGACCGCGAAGGTCTCGAAGGTCTTCCCCGAGCTCTTCCGCACGGTGCTGTGAGCAGGACGGGCTGACGCCAGCGACACGGCGTCCCCGACACGGACCTGAGCCCATGCCGGGGACGCTCCGGTTCCCGCCGATGCAAGGTCATCGGCACGAAGAGGGCCGAACTCGAGGACTTTCTCGGCACCTGACCCAGCCGTTCTGGGAACTTGACCCAGCAGAGACTCCTTGACGTTCGTTCAGCTTTCCGGAGAGACTCTTTCGATCCGCTTGCTGTGGACGGATGTGTAGGGGAGATCTTTCATGAAGCGTTACCTGGGCGCGGCCATCGCCGCGATCTGCCTGCTGGGCGTCGGGCTGGCCGTGCTGCCGGCATCGGTGGAAGCACAGAAGGTCGCCAATCCCGGCACCTTCAACCTGACCTCGACCGGTGGCGCGCTGCGCATCGGCACCAAGGTCAACGTCGACCTCACCCCGCGTGTCAACGCCCAGTGCGGTGACGGCATCGACAACGACGGCGACACCCGCATCGACCTCGCCGACACCCAGTGCGTCGCCGGCCCCAACGGCGAGCCCCGCACCGCGGACGACAGCGAGGTCGCCCCGGGCTTCCAGCCGAAGGTCGACGTCAGCATCACCGGCACGATCAACGCCAACGGCGTGATCACCATCCCGGCGGCCAACATCGTCTTCCCGGTTGGCTACATGCCGATCGTGAACCCGTTCGACGGCTACACCGACGTCGTCTCGACGACCATCATCCCGACCGCGGACGCAACCGGCACGCTCGACCCCCTCACCGGCGACGCCGTCATCAACCTCGCCTTCCGCGTGCGCATCGGTGGCACCGTCTCGGGCAACGCGATCAGCTCGAACTGCTCGGTCGGCAGCGCCGCAGCGCCGATCCGCCTCAACCTGATCACCGGCACCAAGCCGGCCATCGGCACCTCGTCGGCCCTGACCGGCTCGCGGTACAACGCGACGACCGGCACCGCGGTGCTCGTCGAGAACGCCTTCGCCGTGCCGGCAGCGACCAACTGCCCGATCGCCGGCGGCTTCAACATCACGCCGCACATCAACTCGCAGATGTCGCTGCCCTCGCCGGCGGGCAACAACCTGGCCTACGTGGCCGGTCGCACCACGCCGACGCTCGCCAAGGCGGTCAACCCGGTGATCCTGCCGGCCGTGTCCGAGCTGCGGAACAACCCGGTGCCCTACACCGTGACCTTCAGCGCCGAGGACTCGACGATCGTGAACGGACCGTCGCCCTACACCTGGGAGTTCAGCGACGGCACCACGGCCACCGGCCTCACGGTGACCAAGACGTTCACCACTCCGGGCAACCACTTCGCCCGTCTGTCGATGACCGACACCCAGGGCGACACCGCCTCGGTGACGAGCACGTTCCTGCTGTTGCCCGGCACGGGGTCGACGACCACGACCACGACGGCTCCGACGACGACGACGACCACGACGGCTCCGACGACCACGAC
>JAFAFN010000203.1 GCA_023423475.1 Actinomycetes bacterium
CGCACCGCACGGTCGGGTGCTGCACGGTCCTCGGCACGCCCCGCGGCGGACGCGCTCGAGCCCGACGACGCCCGCGTGTTCGAGGCGCTGCGCGCCTGGCGCAAGCAGAAGGCGAAAGAGGCCGACGTGCCGGCCTACGTGATCTTCAACGACGCCACGCTCGCCGCGGTCGCGACCGCCCGACCGACCTCGCGTGCTCAGCTGCTGCGGGTCTCCGGCCTGGGCGCGGTGAAGGCGCAGCGCTTCGGCGACGACGTGCTGCGCATCGTCGCCGAGTCGGGTTGACGCTCAGCCCTGACCGTTGCGCATCGCGAGCAGCGCGGCGAACTTCTCGCGGTCGAAGGCGATGAAGAGCCCTTCGGCCTCGGCCGTGAGATCGCCGTCCGCGTAGATGGCGGCCTTCGCGTAGATCTTGCGGCCGTCCTTGCGATCGAGCCACCCCTCCATCGTGAGGGGCACGCCGAGCGGCGTCGGCCGGCGGTAGTCGATGCCGAGGTGCGCGGTCATCCCCTGGTCCCCCGACAACGACTGCGTCGCGCCGAGCAGCTCGTCGAACACCGCAGCGACGTACCCCCCGTGCACACACCCAGGTGGGCCCTCGTAGGCAGCACCGAAGGTCACCCGACCCAGCACACGCTCACCCGAGTACTCCAGCTCGACCGGCGGCGAGAGCGGGTTCGCGAGTCCGATGAACGGGCTGTGGTCGAAGAAGCCGTACCACTCGGGGTCGCCGGGCTGGAGTCCCGACGTCTCCTGACCGGCGTTCGCGGCCTCGGCGAAGCCCTGGTAGGTCTGCCCCGACGGCAGCTCGCGCAGCAGTGCGGCGAGCTGCTCGAGGTCGTCGGCAGCCGACGAGAGGTCGTCGACCGACGCCGTGGTCGACACCAGCTGGTCGATGACGTCGCGCATCGCCGCCGCGAGCCGTCGCTCCTCGAAGCGTCGTGGCGTCACCTCGAGCGAGCGGAGCCCCTCGATGCGCGGGCTCACGTGCTGGGGGTCGGCGGGCTGGGTGCCCTCGGTCTGGTCGGTCATGTCGTCCTCCGTTCCGGTGACGCCGTCGGCGCCCGTGCTCGTACTGGCCCTCAGTGCTCGTGCTGGCCCTCAGAGCTCGTACTGGGCGAGCACCGGGGCGTGGTCCGACGGCTTGGTGCCCTTGCGTGCGTTGCGGTCGATCAGATCGGCGCTGCACGTCGCTGCGAGTGCGGTCGACGACAGCTGGTAGTCGATGCGCATGCCGCGGCGCTTGTGGAAGTCGCCGTTGCGGTAGTCCCAGTAGCTGTAGATGCCCGACTCCGGGTAGCGGCCTCGCAGCGTGTCGACCAGACCCCAGTCGACCAGGGTCTGGATCGCGGCGCGCTCGGGCGGACTCACGTGGGTCGAGCCCTCGAACGCCGACGCGCTCCACACGTCGATGTCGGCG
This sequence comes from Actinomycetes bacterium, assembly GCA_023423475.1. Lineage (GTDB taxonomy): Bacteria > Actinomycetota > Acidimicrobiia > Acidimicrobiales > Microtrichaceae > JAFAFN01. Next base: position 1,421 of record JAFAFN010000203.1, read on the forward strand.
GGCGTCACGTTCCAGTCACCCAGGATGACCAGCAGATCCTCGGGCGTGTACTTGGCGTCGAGGTTGGCACGCAGCCGAGCGAGCCAGGCGAGCTTGTACACGTAGTGGTCGTGGTCGAGCTCACGCCCGTTGGGCACGTAGACCGACGCCACACGCACGCCGTTGCAGGTCGCCCAGACGATCCGGGCGTCGGGGTCCGGGTCCTCGGCGTCATCGAAGCCGTACACCGGATCCTCGATGCCGACGCGGGACAGGATGGCCACCCCGTTCCACCGCCCCTCGCCGTGGTGCACGGTCTCGTAGCCCATGCGGGTGAAGTCGAGCGCCGGGAACTGCGCGTCGCTCATCTTCGTCTCCTGCAGGCAGACCACGTCGGGCTGCATCTGCTCGAGCCACTCCTCGACGCGTGGCATCCGGGCGTTGAGGGAGTTGACGTTCCAGGTCGCGATGAGCACGCCGAGGAATCTAGGCCGAGCACCGGGCGGCCCGTCACCAGACCGCTCCCCGGGTGCCGGTAGGATGGCCGATCGTGGCCGACGAGCACACCCCCGAACCCCTCGGACCCAACGCATGGTTGGTCGAGGAGATGCACGAGCAGTACCGGACCGACCCAGGTTCCGTCAGTGAGAGCTGGCGTGAGTTCTTCGCCGACTATCGGCCACCAGGGCGACCCACCTCCGGGACCACCGCCGCAGCCGGGGCGCCCCCGGCGGCGTCGTCTGCACCGGCGGCCAGCCCTGCGGCACCGACGCCGTCGCCGGCTCCTTCGGCCGATGCCGCCGAGGCTCCTGGTGAGCCGATCAGGGGCGTGGGTGCGCGCATCGTCGCCAACATGGACGCCAGCCTCTCGGTGCCGACCGCGACGTCGTTCCGCGAGGTGCCCGCCAAGCTGCTCGAGATCAACCGCAACGTGATCAACGGGTACCTCGGCAGGACCCGCGGCGGGAAGGTCAGCTTCACCCACCTCATCGGCTACGCCCTGGTCAGGGCGATCGCCGATCACGTGCCGAACCTGAACAACTCGTTCGTCGAGGGCCCCGACGGCTCGCCACGGATCGTGCGCAACCAGCACGTCGGCCTCGGCATCGCGATCGATATGGAGAAGCGCGACGGCTCCCGTTCGCTGATCGTGCCGAACATCGCGGATGCCGACACGCTCGACTTCGCCGGCTTCATCGCCGTGTACGACGAGCTGATCCGCAAGGCGAAGACGAACAAGCTGACCGTCGACGACTTCTCGGGTGTCACGGTCACGCTGACCAACCCGGGCACCATCGGCACCGAGCGCTCGGTCCCCCGCCTCATGCCCGGGCAGGGCGCGATCGTCGGAGTGGGCTCGCTCACGTACCCCACGGGCTTCGCAGGAGCGGATCCCCGCACGATCGCGGATCTCGGCATCTCGAAGGTCATCACCATCTCGTCGACCTACGACCACCGGATCATCCAGGGCGCCGAGTCCGGCATGCTCCTGAAGAAGGTCGACGAGCTGCTGCTCGGCGGCGACGACTTCTACGAGCAGGTCTTCCGATCCGTCGGCGTCCCGTACGAGGCCGTCCGCTGGCGTCAGGACTCCAACCCGTCGGACCACACCACCGCGCTCGTCGAGAAGCAGATGCAGGTCTCGACGCTCATCAACATGCACCGCGTGCGCGGCCACCTGATCGCGGACCTCGATCCCCTCGCGGCGAAGGCGCCGGAGATGCACCCGGAGCTCGACCCCGCGACCTACGGCCTGACGATCTGGGACCTCGACCGCGAGTTCCTGACCGGCGGCGACGTCGGCATCTACGCAGCGGTCGGCGGCACACGTCGCCTTCCCCTCGGCGAGATCCTCCACATCCTCCGTGACGCGTACTGCCGGACCGTCGGCATCGAGTACATGCACATCCAGGAGCCCGAGGAGAAGCGCTGGATCCAGGAGCAGGTCGAGGGCGCGCCCTCGAAGCTG
>JAFAFN010000206.1 GCA_023423475.1 Actinomycetes bacterium
GCCTCGGACTGCCAGGGGCGCAGTCGGATCCGGGTCGGCCGCAGAGTTCCGGTCGCAGTTGGGGTCACTCGGGCAGGTCCTCGGGTCGCACGGGGTCACGTTCGGGCCGACTCTGCGCCCGGGGAGACCGATAGTTTAGGGATGTCCGCCGGGGGGTCCGGACGGATGAGTCCGGGGGGACCACATGACCACCACCGAGCCGAACCTGTCGGTCGATCCGCAGCTCCTCAACGACGAGGTCCTGTGGGCGAACGGCGCAGAGGCACGCGCCGAGGTCTTCTCGACACTGCGGGACGAAGCGCCGATCGTGTACCTCGACGAGCCCGAGATCCCCGACATGGCGACAGGCCCTGGCTACTGGCTGCTCACCCGCTACGCGGACGTCATGCACGTGTCGCGCCACCCCGACCTGTTCTGCTCGGGCAACGGCACGAACATCCCCGACCTGCCCGTCGAGATCTCCGAGTTCATGGGCTCGATGATCAACATGGACGACCCGCGGCACACGCGCCTGCGCCGGATAGTGAACCGCGCGTTCACGCCCCGTCGGGTCGCGGCGATCGAACGGGACGTGCACGTCAAGGCTCGGGAGATCGTGCGGGACGTCGCCGAGCGGGGCAGCTGCGACTTCGTGCACGACGTCGCGGCCCAGCTGCCGCTGCAGATCATCTGCGAGATGATGGGCATCCCGCGTGACTCCTGGGAGCGCATCTTCGAGCTGACCAACGTGATCCTCGGGGCGGGTGACCCGGAGCTGACCCCCGACATGGCGACGCTCATGGGCGCGGTGATGGAGATGACCCAGATCGCCCACGCCGTCGGCGAGGACCGGCTGGCGAACCCGACCGACGACCTCGTCTCGGCGATGATGCACGCCGAGGTCGACGGAGAACGGCTCGAGCCGATGGAGATGGCGAGCTTCTTCATCCTGTTGTCGGCCGCCGGCAACGAGACGACCCGCAACGCGATCAGCCACGGGCTGCTGCAGCTGACCCGCAACGAGGACCAGCGGGAGATCCTCACCGCGGATCTGGCGGGCGTCATGCCGACCGCCACCGAGGAGATCGTGCGCTGGGCGTCGCCGGTGGTGCACTTCCGGCGCACCGCGACGGCCGACACCGAGATCTCCGGTGTGCCGATCGCCGAGGGCGACAAGGTCGTCATGTGGTACGAGTCGGCGAACCGCGACGAGCGCGTGTTCGAGGACCCGTTCACCTTCGACGTGCGTCGCACCCCGAACGAGCACGTCGGCTTCGGTGCCGGCGGACCGCACTTCTGCCTCGGGGCCAACCTGGCCCGCCGCGAGATCGGCGTGATGTTCGACGAGCTGTTCACGTGGCTGCCCGACATCCGCACGACCTCGGAGCCGGACTTCCTGTTCTCGTCGTTCATCCACGGCATCAAGCGCATGGACTGCGAGTTCACCCCCGCCTCGGTCCCCCCGCTCGACGACTGACGCCGCGCTCGCCCGACTCGTGGCAGGCTGCCGGCGCGATCGTTGGCCCAGATCCGACATGGTCCCGTGGTGTCGGGGCCGATCGGCAGGTATGTCGACCTCCTCGCGTCGGATACGCGCCAACGATCGCCGCATTCGCAGCGGCTGCGGGCGATCAACGTCGTCGACGGGCGGCGTGGTCGATGGCGGCGCGCAGCTGGCTGACGACCCACCCGGGTTCCCCCACGACCTGTCGCCAGGTGAACCGCAGCACTTGCCAGCCGGCGAGAACCAAGCGGTTCTGCCTGGCCCTGTCGTCCTCGAACGCTGGCCTCGTGCCGTGCACGACGAAGCCGTCCGCTTCGATCGCGATGCGCAGCTCCGGGTACGCCATGTCCAGTCGGTACCGCCGGCCGTCGACCTCGACGGGGTGCTGGAGGGCCGGTCGGGGCAGCCCGGCCTCGACGATCACGAGCAGCAACGAGGTCTCGAGATCGCTCTCGAGCAGCATCAGATCGGCGTCGATCTCGCAGAGCAGCGCCCGGATTCCGGCACTGCCGTGTCGGCCCCGTCCTCCGAGCTCGAGATGGCGGCCGATGAGTCGATCCGGGTGCGTCAGTCCCTTCTGCAGTGAACGCATCACGCACGATCGCAACGTCGACAGATCGACGACCGCACCGAGATCGCAGAGCGTTCGTTCGATGGTCGTCACCGGGATCCCCTTCTGGACGGTCACGTCGGACGCCGGCAGGGTGTCGGTCCGGAGCAGCGTCAGCCGAGACGGGTGCAGCGACCGGCCACAGCTGGTCAGACTCGCGACGTCGGGCGACGGAGGCGGCTCGTCGAGGACCTCGTGGAGCCACGAGCCGCTCCGTCGTGCAGCCACGCCGTCGACCGCCCATGCAGCAGCCAGGGTGTCCTGCTCGATGCCGCCGGGAACGTCATCGAGCGCGAACACGCCACTCGACCGGCGGACCCAGTCGCCCCGTCCCACCCGGGTGCGGATCTGTCGATCTGTCAGGCCCAGGCGCCGCGCATCGGTGCGGCGGATCAATCCGTACTGCGTCGCCGCCAGCTCCCGGATCATCTGGTCGTTCGAGGCCTCGGACATGCGCACCAGTCGACCGGTCGACCTGCTCGGTGTCAGCGGGGACCACTCTCCGGCGGATCAGCAGCTCGTTGCTCGGATCGTTGGCGCAGATCCGACGCGAACGTCAGCCACAGCGGCCGGATCGAGCGGTTCAGTAGGTCTCGATGTCGGATTCGAGCCAACGATGCACCTGGGCGCTAGACACTCTGCATGCCGACGCTGCCTGACGACTTCGCCCCGCACCCCGCCCGTGACGCCTCGCTGGCGTCGATGGAGGCCGTCGAGGCCGGCGACAAGGCGGCGTGGCTGGCCCTCTTCGCCGAGGACGCGGTGATCCAGGACCCGATCGGTGTCTCGCCGCTCGACCCCACGGGCGAGGGCCACCGCGGCCCGGCCGCTCGTGAGGCGTTCTACGACATGATCATCGGGCCGAACACGATCACGTTCGCCATCGAACGCAGCCACGCAGGTGGCGACTTCGAGGTCGCCAACATCGGCACGATCTCGTCGACGATGGCCGACGGCTCGGTGATCCACACCGACCTGGCGATCACCTACTACATCGACGAGTCCGGCAAGGTCACCGCGCTGCGGGCCTACTGGGAGATGGACAAGCTTCGTTTCGGCTGAGCGGGCCGGTCAGCGGTCCCATCAGTCGTCGACGAGCACCCGGCGCACCGAGAGCGAGAGCCGACGGCGCTTCTTGTCGATGTCGAGCACCTTCACCATGACCTGCTCGCCGGGCGTGACCAGCTGCTCGGGGCGGTAGCCGGGCACGTCGGAGAGCTCGGTGATGTGGACCAGTCCCTCGGCGCCGCTCGCGTCGAGCTGGGCGAACACGCCGTACTCGACGACCCTCACGACCGTGGCGGACTCGATGCTGCCGACCTCGGCCTGGGTCAGCGGATCCGGCGTCGTGCCCCGCAGCGACAGACCGATGCGCTTCTTGGACTTGTTGACGTCGAGCACGACCACCTCGATGCGGTCCCCCACCGACACGATGTCCTCGACGCGCTCGAGGCGACCCCAGGTGAGCTCGCTGCGGTGCACGAGGCCGCGCACTCCGCCCAGGTCGACCACCGCGCCGTAGTCGGCGATGCTCACGACCCGACCGGTGGCCTTCGCCCCGGGGACGAGCGCCTTGAGCGCCTCTTTCTCCTCGGCACGCCGCCGGCGACGCTGCAGGTCGCGGATCGACACGACGATGCGGTCGCTGGGCCGGTCGACCTCGGTGACGAGCACCTCGACCTCGGTGCCGACGAGCGACTTGGGGTCGGTGCCGGGTGTGTCCGCGATCAGCGACGTCGGCAGGAAGCCGCGCAGACCGACGTCGACCACGAGCCCGCCCTTGACGGTCTTGGTGACCTTGCCCGTGATCGGCTCACCCGACGCACGTGCGGCCTCGACGCGGTCCCACGCCTGCTGCTTGCGGGCCCACGACAGCGAGAGCACCGCACGGTGCTTGGGGTCGTCACGCGCCAGCAGCGCTGCCTCGATGGTCGTCCCGAGCTGGATCGGACCGGGATCGGTGAACTCCCCGCGTGGGATCACGCCGATGCGGCCGTCCGCGAGGCGGACCTCGACCTCGGAGGGGTGCACCGCGGCGATCGTGACCTCGACGATGCGTCCGACGACCACACCCGCGGCGCCCTCGGTGCCGGCTCGAGGCGGTTCCTTCGTCTGGCCCGCCGGCGGTGCGGGCACCGACGACGCGGTCTGACCGATGACGGGCGCACGTTCGACCACCGGGGCCGGCGCCGGCTCGGCGGCAGTGTCGTTCTCGGGAGCAGCGTCGGTCTCGGGAGCAGCGCCAGTCTCGGGAGCAGCACCAGTCTCGGGAGCAGCGCCGGGATCCGCAGCATCGGCAGCGGGCTCGGTCACGGGCTCCGGCTCGGTCGCCGATGCCTGCTCCGCCGTCGGCACGGTCACCGGCTCCTCCGCCGACGCCGACTCCTCCGCCGACGCCGGCTCGCCCGACGGCGCGGGCTCGACCGAGGGCACGGGCTCACCGACCGGCTCGGGAGCGGGTTCCGAGGGCTGCGACGCCTCGGACGTGGGCTCGGCGTCGCCTTCGGCGACGGTTGGCTCGGACTCGGACTCAGGAATCATCGGTGCCTCACGCGTGTGGGCTTCCGCGGGTGGAGAACCCGCTCGGTGTCAGGGCCGACCACCCTACCGG
>JAFAFN010000270.1 GCA_023423475.1 Actinomycetes bacterium
GCCTTCGCCTTCTCGGCGAGCTCGGCGGTGAGCGAGTCGTCGCCCGCCACGTGCCGCGCGGAGAGCAGCGCCGTCGCGGTCTCGAGGTCGTCGCTCGCGAGGGTGAGCGTGTCCCGGATCGTCCGTACGGCGTGTCCGAGCTTCAGTCCGACGTCCCAGATGGGGTACCAGAGTCCGTCGGCGACCCTCGACACGGTCTCCTTCGGCGTGCTCGGGGTGTGCACGAGGAGCAGGTCGAGGTCGGACTGCGGTGCGAGCTCACGGCGGCCCTGACCGCCGACGGCGATCAGGGCCAGTCCGTTGCTGTCCGCTGCAGTCGCTCCGAAGAGCTCTGCGAGCCATGTCTCGATCAGGTCGGTGTACCCCTCGCAGAACACCCGACCCTGGAGTCGACGGTCGTCGAGGAAATCGCTGCGTTGCAGAGCGGGAGGCATGTCGTCCCTGTTCGGTTGGCCCGGTTGTTGCTGTGGCCCGAGAGAGTGGTGCGAACGTTCCTCCGGCCAGGTCGGGCCTGCCCCGGCCGGAGGAACTCCCTGTTGGGTCGCTCGCGATGACGTCGGTCAGATGGCGTCGGGGCCCTGCTCCCCCGTCCGGATCCTGACCAGGTCGTCGATCGAGGTGACCCAGATCTTGCCGTCGCCGATCTTGTCGGTCCGAGCGGCGATGGCGATGGCGTCCACGACACCAGCGACATCTCCGTCGTCGACGACGATCTCGAGCTTCACCTTCGGCAGGAAGTCGACCTGGTACTCGGTGCCGCGGTAGGTCTCGGTGTGACCTCCCTGGCGGCCGAAGCCCCTGACCTCGCTGACGGTGATGCCGACGACGCCAGCAGCCTTGAGGCCGTTCTTCACGTCGTCCAGCTTGAAGGGCTTGATCACTGCGGTGACCAGCTTCATTTGACCACTTCCTTTCTCGTTCGGACCTGTTCTCTCATGCCCGTGCCATGGTGACTTCGCCGCCGTTGTACGCCGTCTCGGCGTGCTCGACGCTGTCGAGACCGATGTCCTCGGTGTCCTCCGAGACCCTGATCCCGATCGTGGCCTTCAGGGCCAGCAGGATCAACGCTGTCACGACGCCCGAGTAGATGATGGTCACGCCGTTGGCGAGTGCCTGCTCGAGGAGCAGCTCGAGGCCACCGCCGTAGAAGAGGCCTTCCATGTGCTCGCCACCGAAGAACTCCGGGTCGGCGAAGAGGCCGATCATGAGCGAGCCGACGATGCCGCCGACGAAGTGCACGCCGACCACGTCGAGTGCGTCGTCGTAACCCGACTTGAACTTGAGCTGGACGGCGAAGCAGCAGATGACACCAGCGGCGAGGCCGATGATGATCGACGGCATCGAGGTGACGAAGCCGGCGGCCGGGGTGATGGCCACGAGGCCGGCGACGATGCCCGAGGCAGCGCCCAGGTTGGTGAAGTGGCCGTCCTTGAGCTTCTCGGTGAGGCACCAGGCGAGACCGGCGGCAGCAGCGGCGAGGAAGGTGTTCATGAAGGCCTGCACGGCCTGGCCGTTGGCACCGAGGGCGGAGCCGGCGTTGAAGCCGAACCAACCGAACCAGAGGATGCCGGTACCGATCATGACCAGCGGCATGGAGTGCGGCGGGTGACCTTCCGACGGCCAGCCCTTGCGCTTGCCGAGGATGAGCACGGCGACGAGTGCGGCGATGCCAGCGTTCACGTGGATGGCCGTGCCACCTGCGAAGTCCAGCGAACCCCGCACACCCAGCCAACCGCCGTAGACCCACTTGAAGACCGGTGCGAACACCAGGAGCATCCAGACCGGGGCGAAGATCGCCCAGGCGGAGAACTTCATGCGGTCGGCGACGGCACCCGAGATGAGCGCCGGTGTGATCACCGCGAACATCCCGAGGAACGCCACCGTCAGCAGCGATGCGACGGCATCCGGATCACCGATGCACATCCCGTCGAGGAACATCGCATCGAAGCCGCCGAACCAGCTGGCGTCGAAATCACCTCCGGCGATCGAATAGCCGATGATCACCCACAGCACGGGGATGATGAGCAGGCACCAGAAGTTCATCATCAACATGTTGAGGACGTTCCGGCTCCGGTCCATGCCGCCGTAGAAGAAGGCAAGTCCGGGTGTCATGAACAACACGAGTGCTGCGGAGATCAGCACCCATGCGATGTCGCCCGATGTTTCCATTTCAGTTTGACCCTTCACATTTCGGGGCGGAGCCCGTTCCACCCGTCGGGAGGGCAACCTAAGGAGGCCTTGTTTCCTGAGTGTTTCCCCAACTGAGCCAGTTGGTTACGACCCGTTCCCCCCCGCCGTTGCAGGGTTCCGGCCGCCGGAGACCTCGTAGAGTGGCCGCCATGAGCGTTCGGGAGGACTGCCGCCACTACTCCAGTCGCACCGTCACGTCGGGCGACGTGGTGCAGCGCTGCAAGGTCGACTTCGCGAGCACCGCGCCCTTCGCGTGCCCCGAGCACTGCCTGTTCTTCGAGTCCCGGGTGATCACCGACGCGAGCTGGCGACGGGGTCCCGACCAGCCCGACTGACCGTCAGCTCGACCCGCGTGCGGCTCGCCGCGCCAGGTGGACGTGCGCCTTGGCCGCACCCCAGACGAGCCCCGGCTCGTGCACGGACTCGTCGAGGTCGCCGAAGCCCGCGGGCGACAGCTCGTAGACGTCGTCGGGGAACGCACGGACTGCGAACTCGTCGCGAGGCTGCGGCGGCACGTCGAGGGACCGCAGCACCTCGGTCGGGTACACGACGGCGTGTCGCAGCACCGCCAGGGGTGTCGTGCGCTGCTCGTCGAGATCGGTGCTCAGCAGCTCGCTGATCCGTGGCGACACCTCGGCGCGGCACCGAGCCGCCGCGTCGTCGATCTGCGCGGACGCACCGTCGGGGTCGACGCCGGCGGCCAGGCATCGGGCGACGACGACCCGACGCACCCACGGTTCGAGCGCGGCGTCGATCGACGCCGCGAGCGCCGCCGAGTACGTCGCGAAGGTCGCCTCGTCGCGGGCCAGCGCCGCTGCCGCGTCGGCCTCGTCAGCCACCGCCACCCTCCGGTCCCAGGTCGACCGTCATCGGTGGTTCGAGCTCGACCGGCGGAGGTTCGCCGGTGCCACCTCCGCTGCCGCCGGACCCACCGCCGCGCAGGTCATCGGCCGAGAAGGTGCCGCCGAGCACGCCCGGCAGCGCGTCACCTTCGCAGGTCAGCTCGACGAACCGCTCCCCGACCTCGATCTCCGGGGTGCACGGCATGAGCCAGTCGTCGACCACGGGGATCGTCTGCTCCGGGAACTGCGAGCCGTCGCCGACCGAGACGACCAGGTCGTCGCCGACGATCTCGAACGATGCGGGCGTTCGCTCCTCGCCGACGAGCAGTCGCCCGTCGGAGAGCACGGCGTCGGCACCCAGCGACGAGGCGATCGCCGCCGGATCGACCAGCATCCGCACGCTGCCCCGCTCGATCGAGCTGACGCTGACGCGCCGATCACCGATCGACACCTCGCCGTCGATCCCCTCGAGCACGTAGTCGACCTCTGCCACCGGGAAGCCGGCGAGCGTCGCCCCGAGCAGCCGGACCGAGATCTGGTCGACGTCACCCAGCAGCGCAGCGGGCAGCACGGTCGGGCGCCACCAGGCGCTCCCGAGCACGACGTCAACCGACTCGGCGGGCACGTCGCGGGCAATGCGCTCCGATGCCAGGCGGTCGACGCCGACGCGGCCGATCCACTCGACCGCGACGACGGCGACGACGGCCATGGCCACGAGTGCCAGTGCCAGTCGCAGCGGCCAACGACGTCGGCCGTCGCTCACCGGCGCGTCGTCCGTGCGGGGTGCCGTCTCACGCGCCGACTTCGGCCAGGACGACCGCAGGCTCCTCGACCATGCCGACGTAGAACGGCCCGAACTCGCCGTACTGCGCCGAGGCGACGTCATAGCGCATCGTGTAGACGATCTCCTTGACGTCGTCGGGGTGCACGCAGAACAGCGTGACGCCCCACTCGTACTCGTCGAGACCGGTGGACCCGGTGATCAGCTGGGTGACCCGGCCGGCGAACTTCCGGCCCGAGGCGCCGTGCTCGTACATGAGCTCCTTGCGACGGTCGAAGTCGAGCTCGTACCAGTTGGCACCCACGTTGCGGCGCTTCGACATCGGGTAGAAGCAGAACGCCGGCTTCCCCTCGGGCGGCAGCTCGGGGTAGAGCCGCGCCTGCTGCATCTCCTCGGGGATGCCGAGGGCGTACTCGGACAGCTCCGTCAGGGAGAGGTAGGAGTCGACCAGGTCGAGACCCGCAGCGACGAGTGCCGTCTGAAGCCGACGGAAGCGCCACTGGTCGGTCGACAGGACCATCACCGCGACGTCGCCCTTGTGGCCGAGCATGGCCACGGTGATCACCTGCACCT
>JAFAFN010000317.1 GCA_023423475.1 Actinomycetes bacterium
GCTTCGTCGAGGTCGGCGGCGAGAAGATGTCGAAGTCGCTCGGGAACTTCACGACCCTGACCGAGCTGGTCGACCAACACGACCCGCGGGCCTACCGACTGCTCGTGCTGCAGTCGCACTACCGGTCCCCGGTCGAGGTCACTGCGGCGACGATCGCAGATGCCGAAGCCGCCCTGGACCGCCTCGACGCGCTCGCTCGACGCGTCGCAGATGTTCCGGTCGTCGACCCGGAGCCGGAGTCGATCGAGGCGTTCAGGACCTTCATGGACAACGACCTGAACACCCCGGGTGTCTACGCCCTCGTGTTCGGCCTGGTCACCGAGATCAACCGCCGGCTCGACGACGGCGCCGGCGACGCGGTCGCGCCCCAGGTGGCCGCATGGCGCGAGATCCTCGGAGCGGTCGGACTGGTGCCCGACGCGACCATCGACGAGGTCCCCGCCGAGATCGCGGCGCTCGCGGTGCGACGTGACGAGGCCCGTGCCGCCAAGGACTGGGGCACTGCGGACGCGCTGCGCGACGAGATCGCTGCTGCGGGCTTCGTGGCCGAGGACTCGGCGGACGGCACGATCGTGCGTCGCGCCTGAAACTGTCGGTCCTGGAACTGGCGGGCCCGGGCGCCGCGACGATCAGAAGTTGCCGGAGGGCGGCAGCGTCGACGGCGGCAGCGCAGAGGGGCCCGGGCCGAGCGCGTCGGGGGTCGTCGGCCCGGTGGGTCGATCGGGAGCGAACAACGGCGTGCCCAACGGCTGCTGCGCGCCAGGTGCGTGCACGCTGAACACGGGAGGGTCGACGACGACCTCGTGGTTGCCGTGTTCGACGGCGAAGAGCGGGAGTCCGAGCGACCGTCGGTCCGGCGCACGGTCGTGGGGCACGACGCCCGTGTCGAACGTCGACACCGCCTCGACCTCGCTGCCGAGCGATGCGGAGGGCGCGGGCGGTGCCTCGGTGTCGGTCCCGGGCAGCTCGCCGAGCTCCTGCTGCTCGCGGTCCCACTGGTCCCGCTCGATCGTCAGCGGCTCCTCGGAGATCTCGACCGGGACGGCGTCGCCCTCGATGATCACGTCCTCGGCGGCAGGCTGGTCGACGGCCGGTGCCTCGGCTCCAGGATCCTCGAAGCCAGGCGCCTCGGTTCCAGGATCATCGGCAGTGACGGCGTCGCGTTCGACGGCGATGCCGGGCACCGAGGTGTCGGTCGCGGTGGATGCGTCGGTGTCGCTGGCGTCGGTCGTCGCCGGCACCTCGAGGTCGAGACCGGAGGTGTCGACGGGATCGTCGATGACCACCTCGGCAACCGAGGCCGATGGACCCATGTCCGGTGCGGTGTCCGCGGATGCGCTCGGTGCGAACCAGGAACCACCGAGGGCGCCGGTGGCGACCATCGCGACGAGTCCGCCGACGAGCATGCTGCGGATCGCCCACTGCGCTCCCGCGGCGGTCAGGTCGAGCAGGTCCATCAGGATCGCCTGGAGCTCCTCGTCGTCGAGGTCCAGCACCAGCGACAGCGCGCCGAGGTCGTTGGCGCGCAGCGGGATGTCGTCGTGCTCATCGACACCGCGCTGACGTCGCACCGCGGCGAGGTAGCGCTCGATCACGTCACGGTTGTCGACCTCGTCGGAGTCCCCGGATCGGACCGAGATGCGCTCGGTGCCGACGACGAGCAGACCGGGCTGCTCGGGGTCGATCAACGGGGCGCGGTCGGCCCAGATGTCCTCGGTGCCGTGGCCGTAGACGACTGCGGCGAGCTCGACCTGTTCGGGACCGGGCACGACCCGGTCGGTCTCCCAGCCGCGCAGCGTGGTCCGGCGAACGCCGAGTGCCCGCGCGGCTGCCCGCTCGCTGAGACCCGAGAGTTCTCGGGATCGGCGCAGTACCTGTCCGGTGGTGATCGTGTCGAGCATCGTGTCTCCTCCCTAGTGGTATCGGCAGGAGGAGCCGGAACGTGAGACCGTTGGGGGACTTCGCCCATGGAGACGTGGGCAGTCCGACCTGAACATGCAAGGCACATCCGCACTGGACCGGCGTTGTTACCCATGGGTAACCTACCGGTCGGTAACCACCGGAAGGACGGCCTCGACATGACCGATTTCTCCATGACCCTCTCCGAGGATCAGCTCCAGATCCAGAAGTGGGTCCACGACTTCGCCGAGACCGTCGTGCGGCCGGCAGCCGAGGAGTGGGACGAGCGGGAGGAGTTCCCGTGGCCCATCGTGCAGGAAGCGGCGCAGATCGGTCTGTACAGCTTCGACTTCATCGCCCAAGCGATGCTCGGTGACCCCTCCGGGCTGACCATGCCGGTCGCCATCGAGGAGCTCTTCTGGGGCGACGCCGGCATCGGCCTGTCGATCATGGGCTCCGGTCTCGCCGCGGCGGGCATTGGTGGCAACGGCACGCCCGAGCAGGTCATGGAGTGGGTGCCGCAGTGCTACGGCAGCCCCGAGAAGGTCCAGCTGGGCGCCTTCTGCGTGTCAGAGCCCGACGCCGGCTCCGACGTCTCGTCGCTGCGCACCCGCGCGACCTACGACGAGGCCAAGGACGAGTGGACGATCAACGGCACCAAGGCGTGGATCACGAACGGCGGCATCGCGGACGTGCACGTCGTCGTGGCGGCCGTCGACCCCGAGCTCAAGGGCCGTGGCCAGGCGAGCTTCGTCGTCGGCCCGAACACGCCCGGCCTGTCCATGGGGCAGAAGTACAAGAAGCACGGCATCAAGGCGTCGCACACCTCCGAGGTCGTCTTCGACGACGTGAAGATCCCCGGCAGCCAGCTGCTCGGTGGCAAGGAGAAGCTCGACGAGAAGCTCGCCCGTGCCCGTGAGGCGCTGAAGAACCCAGAGATCCGCTCGGGCAAGCAGCCCGCCATGGCCACGTTCGAGGCGACCCGCCCCGCCGTGGGTGCCCAGGCCATCGGTGTGGCCCGCGCCGCCTACGAGTACGCCCTGCAGTACGCCCAGGAGCGCACCGCGTTCGGCAAGCCGATCATCATGAACCAGTCGATCGCGTTCATGCTCGCCGACATGGCCACCCAGATCGAGGCCTCCCGCCTCATGGTGCACCGTGC